>CAYMXK010000098.1:0-5096 GCA_964393915.1 uncultured Prolixibacteraceae bacterium | reverse complement strand
TTCGTTATTATCTCATGGGCGCGACGGGTGAAGCCGATGCTCCCGGAAACAAGTATTCCATACAGTGGGGCCGCGGGGTAGGATACGTCCGCACCATCAATTATTATAACTACGACATTTGGACAGACCCGACCGATTTGCGGCACGATACGCTTGTTAACTGGTTTCCGACTTCGAAGTTTGTTTATAATAATCCGACCTCAAAATATTATGAGCAAAAAGTGCAGATAAAATTTACAAACCAAAAAGATACCATTCATTGCTGGTTCCCGTTTCCCTACTACAAGGTTTATGTTGCCGATGAAGCGAGGCCTTTGCAGCCAAATGGGGGAAATTCCGATTGGTATCTTTTCCGGTTGGCTGAAACATATTTGGTGCGTGCAGAAGCTCATTATTGGCTGAACGAACCCCAAAAAGCAGCGGACGATATCAATGTAGTGCGGAATCGTGCCAAGGCTGCACCTGTTGCACCCGCACAGGTGGATATCAATTACATTCTCGATGAACGCGCCAGGGAGCTCTATGCCGAAGAATTCCGGAAAACCGAGATGACCCGTATCGCCTTTATAATGGCCGATAATAATAAATTCGGCTATACGCTCGCTAATTTTTCAACCAAGAATTACTATTATGACAGGGTTATGGAGAAGAACGCTTTCTACAAGGCAGGGAACATCCTCTGGGGTACGAACATCTTTAAAATGAGTTCTTTCCATGTTTTATGGCCAATTCCTGCCAGTGCTATTGAATCCAATGCAGGTGGGGTAATCAACCAGAACATCGGTTACATTGGAAGTGAAAAGAACCAGGCACCTCTCACTGTTATTGACGATAATCAATAATTTATTAATCCCACAATCATAAATAATCAATCATAAATAATCAATCATAAATAATCAATCATAAATAATCAATCATAAATAATCAATTAAAAGCTCCAGCGGCCGATACTTCGACCGCTGGTTCTTTTTTCAGCATCATCAGTGTAAAGTTGCTTTCTGGTGATATATGGTCATGGATCATTCAAAAGAATTTTTAATTATCTTATTAAAATAGATTTAAAAAGACAATATAAAAGTTTGTAAAGTGATTATTATTGCTTAATTTTACAAGATTATTAAAGTTTTTAAATAATTTAACAATTACCGCAATCGTTATGAAAATCAATTATTTAATAACAAATATTAAGCAAGATAATCTAAGAATCAAATATCTTTCCTTCATCGCGATTGTAATATTATTAACTGGTTGCAGAAACTCAGCCGATCTTTATCCGGATTTTGAAGTGGGTGAGTTTGGGGCCTTCTATACCCGGATACATTCCAATGAGGAATTTGAGAAATATTCAAGGGTCAGAGAACACCCTGATATCGTTGTGGATTTCGGCAAAGGCAATATGACTTTTAATTTCTGGAGGGGTTCAAGCTATCTTCCCTGTCTGGAATCTCCCAAAGGCAGGTGGTATGTGCAGGACCTGTCCGGAAGGAAGGGCGATGGTACAGGCTTAATGACTGACCGGACGAATACCTATTCACATGTTAAAATAATCTCATCTTCAGAAAGTGAAGTGATTGTACACTGGAGGTATCTGCCTGTTTTTGACGGGGACAATCCCAAGTCGGGTGCCGCTCCCGGTAAATTTGTTGATGAATACTACATTATCAATTCAAAAGGGGAGGTAAAGAGAAGTGTGCAAAAGGGTACAGAACGAATTGACGGATGGAAGAACCAGGAGAATTTAATGGTGCAGACCTTTAAATTATCAAAGACAGGATTTAAAGAGGTTGAACTTAGAGTAACGGAAAATAAACAGGAAGTTCCTCCTGTCGAAGGAAATCCGGTTATAGTGCCAACCCTGGCCCCGCTGCTCTGGTGGAAATTTGACGAAGCAGAGAATGATCTTGCAGTGGAGAATGTAACTAAAACAGCTTCTGAGGTAGCAGGGCACAAAACCTTATGGAGAAAAGGGGTTTCGGGAACATCGCTGCAATTTGACGGGTATTTTTCGGAAATGCGTTTTCCGGCAGCGAAGGCACCTGTTCTGTCTGATGCATTAACTTTGGAAGGCTGGGTAGCCCTGGGGGCATATCCCTGGAATGATGTACCAATTATCCAGCAGCTTGATGATATGCCTGAAGAACTCATTGGAACGGCGGGTAAAAGAGGAACAATGGATTTCCACTTTGTAACGAAAGAAGAAAATGACAAAGGTTATTTTTTGGGAATTGACGGATTGGGCATGCCCTTATTCAAAATTAATGTTGGAGGAACGCTTCATTCTTTAAAGGCAGATACTGTACTTGAACGGCGTATCTGGTATCATTTGGCTGCAACTTACGATAAAATACCGGGACAGATGGAGATTTTCGTTAATGGTAAGAGGGCAGGGCAGAAATACGTCGGGAAAACAGGGATTGTTCAATCTGAAAATGATATCCGGATCGGAAAGGGTAAAGACCGGCGGCCAATTCGTCCGGTAAGACAAAATAGTTTCCCCGATTCCTATTCCCTTGATGGCTTGACCGATGAGATCAAAGTATATGGTATCCGGCTGTCTGAAGAAGAGGTGGAAGCATCCTACAATTCATACATGGCGAATTCCCAATTTTTTTCCCGGCCCGACATGGATAAGCGTGTATTGCCCGGGGGTGAGGAGAGGAAAGAATTTGGGGCATATTATACCCATCTGAAGTTTTACGATACATGGGACAATTTATGGAGATTTGGCAAGCATCCCGATGTGGTTGTGGAATTTGACAACCATCCTTCAAAATTTATATTCTGGCGCGGAGCAGGTTACATCCCGATGATGGTCAACGGAGAAGGTCAATGGTATAGCAACGAGTTTAATGAAACCTGGAGTACTTCAGGCGGAATCGGCTGCCAGGAACCCATGTCGGACAAGGAATCCTACACCAACCATGTTAGAATACTGGAGAACACTCCTGCAAGAACAGTCATTCACTGGAGGTATCCCCTGGTCGATGTGAACCACGTGGTGGCCAACTACAACGATACTACAGGCTGGGGGGACTGGAGCGACTGGTATTATTACATCTATCCGGATGGCGTTGCCGTTAAGTCGATGAAATTATGGACACATGGTGTAAGGAACCATGAATGGCAGGAGTCGATGGCCATATTTGGACCTGATCAGCATCCTGAAGAAATAATAAACACCAGGGAAGCAATCACCATGATGAATTTAAAAGGTGAAATTGTCAGATACGACTGGGTTGACGGACCACCTGACAATGTTATGGAACCCGAAGGGCAGTCTGTTCAGATTGTAAATTATACCGGCAAACATAAACCTGTGACCATTGGCGAATTTTTTCGCTCCAATGTGTATGGAGGTGAGTTGACTCCTTATTCAGTTTTTCCTACCTGGAACCATTGGCCGGTTGCCCAGATGCCATCAGACGGAAGATATGCGATTTATCCTGACCGGACGGCACACAGCTCCTTAACCCATCTTTTCCCCGTTGTATACAAAGAGGAACATGGCGGCAATACACCCTACTATGAAAAACTGCTTATGGAGGCAATGTCTGATAAGAAGGAGGAAGATCTGCTGATGCTGGCAAAATCATGGCTGAATGCGCCTCAACTGTTAAGCCTGCAGGGTGCTGAAGGGGAGTATGTGCCTGCCCAGGGTGCTTATGTCCTTACCAGAAATGACCGGGATGTTTCGTTTTCACTTGAAGCCAGCAGTGAAAGCCCGTTGGTTAATCTGGCTGTGGTGATAAAAAAATGGAGCAGCAGCAGGGAAGCGCTGGTGACGGTAAATGGAGGTTCAGTGCAAAGCAGGCAGGGGATTTTCAGGGATGCCGACGGTACCAAAACCTTAACCCTCTGGATTGAAGTAAATGAACAAAAGAGAACAGATATAAAGATAAAATAGATTTCAGCGGGGTTTAATTATGATGATGGAGCCCTTAAGACGGATGAATTTACAGGTTGAAATGTGTTGATGGGTAATTTGAATAAAACAATCGAAAATTATTAATCCCGGGAGCTGTCGGGACATGCGAGATAGACTTTAAAACTTATTAATCAGACAAATTTAATAAGATGAAATTTCCAGCATTTTTAGCACTTGGTTTGTTTGTTTCCTCCGGCTGTAGCAACAGCGAAAAAACAAAAGTTCCTGATCAGTCACAGCCGAATATTGTGTTTATAATGACAGATGATCAGGCCTGGAATGTACTTGGAAGAGATGGCCGGTACCCGTTTATGAAAACCCCGCACATTGACCGATTGGCAGATGAAGGGATGGTTTTCGAAAATGCCTTCGTTGTTTCATCGGTATGCTCACCCAGCAGGGCCAGCTTTTTAACCGGCTGTTACCCCCACACCCACGGAGTATATGTAAATGCATTCAGCGACCCTGATCCCAATGTGCCGTTCTTTCCAAAATTACTTCAGGAGACCGGCTATGAAACGGCGTTTATTGGAAAATGGCACATGGACAAAGGGGCACAGCCCAGGGAGGGGTTTGATTACTGGCTGAGTTTTGACGGGCAGGGTCTCTACATCGACCCGCCTTTGAATGAAAATGGGCGAGATTTTATTGAAAAGGGATACATGACCGATATCCTGACAGATTACGCTATCCGGTGGATGCAGAAACCGAGGGAAAAGCCGTTTTGTCTGTTTCTCTGGCATAAGGCCGTGCATGGTCCGTTTACGCCTGCTCCCCGCGATTCAGCAGCTTTTCCCGGTGCGGAGATTCCGGAATACGAAAACTGGTATGACAATATGGAGACCAAGCCTGAATGGCACAGAAGAGCCTGGCTTTATGGAGTGCATTACAAAAATTACATAGAAAGCGAAGGAAAACCTGTTCCCCCTAAAATTGATCCCCATCCCTGGGATTCCCGGGATCCAAGACGGATGAACTATTTAAGGGCCATGCTTGCCGTAGACAATAGCACAGGAGCTGTCAGGGAGTGTCTGGAAGAACTAAAAATCATGGATAATACAATTATTGTCTATGGAAGTGACAACGGATTCTTTATAGGAGCCCACCAGCGTGGCGATAAAAGGTTGATGTATGAGGAATCCATACGGATACCCCTGATTGTCAGGTATCC
>CAYMXK010000097.1:0-13404 GCA_964393915.1 uncultured Prolixibacteraceae bacterium | reverse complement strand
TGGGGCGACTTCAGCATAACGGGAAACCGGAACCTGCATACCCCTAACATCGACCGCCTGGCCAATGAAGGGGCCATGTTCACCCGGTTCTTTGTATCCCCGGTATGTTCGCCGACCCGGGCCGAGCTCCTCACGGGGCGCTACCATACCAGAACCGGGGTATACAGCACTTCTGAAGGCGGAGAACGTTTCAATACCGATGAGACAACGATAGCAGAGGTATTCCGGAATGCAGGGTATGCCACGGCGGCTTTCGGAAAGTGGCACAGTGGCATGCAATACCCCTACCATCCCAACGGACGGGGATTCGATGAGTTTTACGGATTCTGCTCAGGCCATTGGGGCGACTATTTCAGTCCCATGCTGGAGCACAACGGCAAGATCGTAAGGGGAGAAGGTTTCCTGCCCGACGATCTCACCGGGAAGGCCATCAACTTTATCGAAGAAAACCGCAGTCAGCCTTTCTTCGTTTATATTCCACTCAATACACCACACTCACCGATGCAGGTGCCCGACGAGTGGTGGGCGAAATTCAGCGACAAGGAGATCAAAATGCGGGGAACCAATGCGGATGCCGAAGATATCATGCACACCCGTGCAGCTTTGGCCATGTGTGAGAATATCGACCACAACGTAGGCCGGTTGTTGGAGAAACTGGATGAACTTGACCTTGATGAAAATACGATTGTACTCTATTTCAACGATAACGGTCCCAACGGACACCGGTGGAACAATGGGATGAAGGGCATAAAAGGCTCGACCGATGAGGGGGGTGTCGCTTCCCCGTTGTTTATCCGCTGGCCTGCCGGGATTAAGTCAGGAATCAAAACTGATGCCCTTGCGGCTGCTATTGACCTGTTGCCGACCCTTGCCGACCTCGCCGGCATTGAAGCAACTACGATCCACCCCCTGGATGGCATCAGTCTGAAGCCAATATTAAAGGGTGACACTCCGGAATTTCTGGAGAGGATCATCTTCTCCCACTGGAATGGCCGCGTAAGTGCACGTACCCGGCAATACCGGTATGATCATACCGGAAAGTTGTACGATATGTTGGCAGATCCGGGGCAGCAAACCGATGTCGCGGGGAATATCCCGGACATGGCATCCTGGTTTAAAAGCCGGACAGAGAAATGGAAAGCAGAGGCTATAGGGGGCGATGACGCTGTCGGGAGAAGTTTTCCGGTTGGCCATCCCGCCTTCAGGTACACCCAGCTGCCGGCCCGTGACGGGGTAGCGCATGGCGGGATTGAAAGGTCCAACCGCTTCCCCAACAGCTCCTTTTTTACCAGATGGACCAGCACGGAGGATAAAATCACCTGGGACGTGGAGGTACTTGCCGATGGCGATTTTGAGGTGGAGATCTATTATACCTGTCCGGCTGCGGATATTGGTTCAACCGTCAGGCTTTCGCTGGGCGATGATGAGCTGGTGACCAGGATTACGGAAGCCCATGACCCGCCGCTGATAGGAGCAGAAAATGACCGGGTGGAGCGCAGGGAGTCGTATGAGAAGGATTTTGCTGTTCACCATGCAGGAACCCTTCATCTGAAGAAAGGCAAGGGAGAGCTGACATTGCAGGCGCTCGATATCCCCGGCAGTCAGGTAATGGATTTCCGGTTGCTGATGCTTACAAGGTCAGAATAGATTTCAGGTTAATTCCTGAAACAGTTTGTAAACAGTTAAAAAACAATATTGAGTTCATTGTGATAAGTCATTATTATGCCACTAAGGCACCAAGACACCAAGAGACACAAAGAGTTGAATATTAGATGCATAACCTTGGTGAATCCTTGGTGCCTTGGTGTCTTGGTGGCTACTTGCCTTGGTGGCTACCTGGCAGAAAATGGCTTTCCGGAAATGGCTCAGTATATTAAATAAAATATGTATGATAAACAAAGGTAATATCAGTTTTAGGACAAGCATCCCTGCACTGCCCCTGCTGCTGCTGACAGCTATGGGCGGTTATGCGCAGGTGGAAAAGCAGCCCAACTTCCTCGTGATTATGGTGGATGACCTGGGTTGGGGCGATCTGTCGGTCAACGGAGGGAAGGACGTTCGTACCCCAAATATCGATAAGCTTTTTTCAGATGGGGTAACCTTCACCAATTTTTACTCGAACAGTACGGTTTGTTCACCCACCCGCGCCAGCCTTATGACCGGATGTTATCCCGATATGGCCGGCGTTCCGGGAGTGATCCGCACCCATGAGACCGACAGTTGGGGATATTTGGACCCGGATAGGCCCACCTTGCCCGGCATGCTGAAAGAGGGAGGTTACCAGACGGCCCTTATTGGCAAATGGCACCTTGGACTTGAGGCACCCAACCTGCCGAACCAGCGGGGATTCGATTATTTTAAGGGATTTCTGGGAGACATGATGGACAACTATTTTAACCATTTGCGTTTCAAGATCAATTACATGCGGCTCAATGACCAGGTAATTGAGGCTGAGGGCCATGCCACCGACGTTTTTTCGGCGTGGGCGACAGATTACCTGGAGGATCATCATCAGTCCGAAAAACCATTTTTCCTGTTCTTATCCTATAATGCACCCCATTTCCCGATACAGCCTCCCGACGACTGGTACCTGAAAGTACTGGCAAGGGAAAAGGGAATTGACTCCCTCAGGGCAAAAAACGTAGCTTTCGTTGAACACCTCGATGCCGGCATCGGTAAGGTAATGAAGGCATTGAAAGCCACCGGCCTTGACAGGAATACCGTTGTGCTCTTTACTTCCGACAATGGCGGCCATTTGCCGAGCCGGGCCTCCAACGGTATACTAAGGGGCGGCAAGCAGGATATGTATGAAGGGGGCATCAAGGTACCCACCTGCATGGTGTGGCCAGGCAGGATAGAACCGGGCAGCAGTGCACCCGTCCTGGGACTTACCATGGACCTGGTTCCCACGTTTCTCGAGATGGCTGGGGTGGGGCTGAGGCATGATATTGACGGAATCAGTTTGTGGCCACCCACGAATGTAGGGGCACCCTTTATGGGTGCCCAAACCGTTACGGGTGCCCAAAAAGACCGCGCGGTTTTCTGGATGCGCAGGGAAGGCGGTGGTTACGGTGGATTGTGCTACTATGCTGCCCGCAAGGGTCCTTACAAACTGGTTCAGAATACGCCGTGGGAACCACTGCAGTACTTCAACATGGACGCTGATCCGCTGGAAAAGGAACCCCTCAGCGGGAACACTCCCGAATTCAGGGAACTCAGGAACCTGTTGATGCAGCATATCCGGAGGAGTGGAGGTGTGGCATGGCAGAAATAATATCCTTCGGGGAGATGTTACGGCTTGTCTTTGGCTGTGCAAGGGACTTACCATAAATACTGCCTGGAATGCTGCCTGTAGCGATAGTCACTCCCGGAATAATGGCCATACTGTTGTTGGTGAAATTCATCATCCACAGCAGGTAAGAAGAGTAAATTATTAAGGTAAATTATATTCATATGAAGTCTAATATTCATATATACAGTGCAATAAGTATTGCAGCCGGACTTACCGGAAGCGATGATGTCGTTTCCGGGGGTAATTTGCCGGCCAGGCCCAATATCATCTATACTCTCGCCGATGATCTGGGGTATGGAGAGTTGGGTTCCTATGGACAAATAAATCAGAGTATTATCAATTTCAAGATGATAATGAGTGGTTTATGAAAGCAGGTAAAAACAACATCACCATCCGGCCCGTTGTGCCGGAAGACAATGCCCCGCTGGCGGTTGTGGTAAGGGATACGCTGGCCGAATTCGGGGCCAATCACCCCGGCACCGTCTATTTTGACCCCACTACCGATGCTTTGTATGAGCTTTTCAGGACGCCGCGGTCTGCCTATTTCGTGGCAGAAAAGGACGGCCGGCTGGTGGGTGGAGGGGGTATCTTCCCAACGGACGGCCTGCCTGCAGATACCTGCGAACTGGTAAAGATGTACCTCGTTCCGGAGGCACGGGGGATTGGACTCGGCAAAGCGATCATTCTGGAATGTTTCAGGGCTGCCCGCAGGGAAGGATTTACCAGGATTTACCTCGAGACCATGCCTGAGCTTCAACAGGCGTTAAAAGTGTATGAGAAATTTGGATTCCGCTACCTAACCGGGCCAATGGGCAACAGCGGGCACTTCGGGTGTGAACTATGGATGATTAAAGATCTGGATGATTTTCAGGGATAAACCCATACTTGGCTCCTTTCGTCGCTTTTTTACCCTATATTTAATGCCCGTAATAGTGAAAGGAAATGAAGTTCAGCAAGACCTTTGGCAGAGCATATGATTACTTTATGTTTTTTCTTGAAAGATTCTTTTTGAGAAAAAGGCGTGTCCGGCTGATATCGGGGCTTACCGGCAGGATACTGGAGGTGGGTGTCGGAACCGGCATAAATTTCAGGCATTACGGCAAGCACATTGAATTAACGGGTATTGAGCCCTCCCCTTACATGATCAGCCGGGCAGAAATTAGAAAGGATAAATCACAACATCCGGAGAAGATCACGCTTCTCAACATTGGGTGCGGCTCTCCGGAAATGGAGGAACTGATCGCTCGCGGAACTTTGGATGCCGTAGTGTGCACCCTGGTGTTGTGTACCCTTCCAGATCCGGAAAGGGCGCTGAAGAATTTCATGATTTGGCTGAAACCCGGCGGTCGTCTGTTGATTTTGGAACACATTCGTTCCCACAATCATTTCTCAGGGAAGATACAGGATTTTTTTAATCCGGTCTGGAAGAGGTTTGGCGAGGGCTGCAACCTGAACAGGCCTACCGATGAAATGCTGCAAAATTCGGGTTTCCGTTTGGTGCGGGAGGACCGGTTCAGCATAGGCATGCCCTTCTATGAGGCAGAATACCGGAAACCATGAGTCGGCCGGTACCGCTGACATCCATTTTACCCTGCACCTTTTGGTTGTCATCTTTCAGACGGGCCCCCTGAACTTTGTCCTGGCAATTGTCATCATCCGGGTCGCATACTCCATCACCATTTGAATCAGCAAACTGTATGTTTATGCCCGTTCAGGTTATAGTTGCAGATAGTGTTGGAGTATAAAGAACCGGAGGTGAAGAAGTTTGATGCCCTGCATCCACCTTGGCAGACGTCGCCGAGTTCGCAGTGGGTGCAATTTCCTGTTAAGCAGTCGGGATGGAACGCCCTGTTGTAGCTGAAGTTATTTTCATTGTTCCAGATCTCCCTGATTGAGCTATTCCGGATGTTGCCTTCAATAAAAGCATCATCATAAAGTGCACCGCATCCTTTTATGTTTCCGGTGCTATCGATAAATATACTTGAAATACCAGCCTGGCAGCCTTCCCAATAGCAGAATGCTGAGTTTCTGCCTCTTATATATGGCTCATTTTCATAGAAATAACCAACATTGTCGGCTGCAACGATCAGCATATTCCTGTCCTTGTTTTTTTCATAGATAAATTCTGTAAGGGCAGGAATTTTATCCCTGGTAAGTATCATATTCCTGTTCTTTGCCATATTCCCCATCGGGTTCACCAGTTGTATCTGCCACAGATTAACGTTATTTTCAGTCAGAAGCACATACAAATCCTCCAGCTCAGGTAAGTTCATATCGATCAGGGAAGTAACCACACCAATGGAAATTCCGGCCTGATTGAGCAGATTGAAAGAATTGATAATTTCAGAAAAGGAATCTCTTTTTCTCCGGATGGTATTATGCGTTTGTTCCAGTCCGTCGAGGGAAATTCCGACATTGGTCAGCTTAGCGTATTGAATCTGATCGATATGTTTATTATTGAATTTGTATCCATTGGTCATAATGTTTACAGATGCCCCGTGATCAGAAAGGTATCTGCCAACTTTCTCCCATCCGGGGTACAGGAATATTTCCCCGCCAATAAACGTAACCTCTTTACATCCAAGGGCAATTAACTCGTCACACACCTGATGGCATTCTTCGGCAGAAAGTTCCTTGGCTCTTGCTGCACCGGCCACTGAGCCGCAATGCATACAATTGAGGTTACACTTCAGGGTTAATTCCCACAAACACGAAAAAAGTTCACGGGTGACTGGCTCCATGCAGGTATCCATGATTAATATTTTTTTTGTTAAATAAATCCCGGAGAGGGGCAAACAGGCCTTTCTCCGGGATAATGTTGATGATCAGCCAAATTGAATCATTCCTTCGGTGATCTGTTTGTCGACTATGTTGATCGACGGAATGGTTGTTCTCAGTTTGAAATGATCTTTCACCATAAGCATTTGTTCATCGGTAAAATACATGACCCATTCCCCTTTCCTGAGGCCGGTCATAGGTATTTTATAGGAAGCAGGGCATTTGATAGGGCCGGCATTTATGATAATCCATCTCATATTTGCAGGTTTTATCCTGACCCTTTCAAAAGTTGAAGATGGCAGAAAGTCTTTGATCATTCTTTTTTGCCAGGTAGTCAGATACATTTTTAAAGGTTCCATAAACGGTTTTTTAAGTGTTTGTATGAAAAAAGTTTTACGCAACCCAACACAGTGGCAATTTATTGATAAATAACTTGCCGGTTAATTTTGAAACCGGGAATTGGGTTGAACAGGAGTATGATCTTGAAGCGTTGTGTTATATTTTTTCCCTGAAATTTTCTCAAAGGGTCAAAAATGTGTTTTCCGTAATTTGGTCATAATATGGCTTCAAGTCGTCAAGATATTATTGTAAGGATTTGTCTGTCAGGGCATTTTGTCCTGGAATTATTAGAATCACTCTCCATTACATGAATTGAAGCTTGATTTGGATCTTTCATACCTGTGGAGAGCGATCGTGGTTAAAATTAACCAGAACATCCGGATATATTAAACCTTTGTTCCTTTCGTCGGGCATGGCCGACATCAAAGGTCCCGGATCACGGTTTTGTAATGTTACTTATTTCTGGTTTTTCACCTCCTTTCCTGCTATGTGATGATCTGTTTATAATATATTAACATAATTATTACGAGTCAGGTTTGCGTGAATTTTATTTAATAGGTTTTATGCCAATAAGATCAAATTATTACGATATTAATCGCCTTCAAAAAATAGCGCAAAAACATGTAATCAAGTTACGAAAAAAACTTGATACGGCGCGGATAATAAGAGAAAAAACTATCCAGCCGTTTATTTTTCATAAATAAGTTTTAAATCAGGTCTAATATGATTAAGGATGTGTGGTTTGAACGAGTCAAGAAAACCAATGTCAATTTTCCGGTTAATTTCTGTCTCCAGAACATACTGAATTTCAGCCAGATCAAAATAAGAAAAATTTGGATCGGATTCGATCGCGATATCAATATCGCTTTTCGGGCTATCTTCATCCCTTGAAAAGGAGCCAAATACCCAGGCTTTTTTTATTGTCTTAAACTTAGTCAGAACCTGCCTGATTTTCTTGCGAATTTCTTCTTTGTCTGATTTGCAAAAAATCAAATATTCTACCTTTTTTCGGCAGCCTGCAAGGCCTCCAATGCTATATCCTCGTCTGCTACTTCGGTCACCAGCTTGTCTGACAGCCAGGCGACAAGCAGGCTGGTTTCATCAACATTGAAAAATCCGGCAAGTTTTATCACTTGCTCCCGGCTGGCAAACCGCTGGCCTCTTTCAATTTTGCTTAAGATGGCCTGGTCAATATCAAGATAATCTGCAACTTTACGCAGTGGAAGTTTCTTTTCTTCACGCAGTTTTCTTATTGTTTTGCCTAAATTTTCCATATTTGAATGAAAATATCTTGATCAAATTTGTCAAAATTAAGAAAAATATTTGTGAAAAGCAATTGGATTTAATGCGAAGAAAAAAAAGTAATTTTGATACATGAAACAAAGAATTTACATGGATACTTCTGTTTTTGGTGGCTACTTTGACGAGGAGTTTTCTGAACACATCAAAAAAGGTTACAAGTAATTAGAAATCAGGTCACCCAGAGAATTTGTAAAGTATGAAGACAACTAAAAAAAGCTTTGACGCTGTGAAATTTATGCGCCAACAAAGAGACGAATTAAGCGAGAAGTTATCCAAAATGAACAAAGAAGAAATTTTGGAATACTTCAAAAAGCGCAAAGCTCAGACTTCAACAAAGCCCTGTGCATAGTTGCACCTGCTTCAGGGGGTAATTTCCCATGTTGGCGAGCTGAAGGAGCGGTTCAGCAACAGGATACTGGGTTCAGCTCGTCAGCGAAGGACTCAGCACGCTAAGCGCCTGGGGGTAAGCAGAAGAATTGAATAAACCGAATTTTAAATGTGTCGAACTCGACACTTTTAAAAACAAGCTGGATAAAATAGTTTCAAATTATGCAGCGCTCACCCCGGTGGTAAATTTGTAATTGACGTATAGAAAATATATATTTGTACGTATTAAAATTTAGAATGATGGATACAAAATTGACTTTGAGGCTGGACGATAATGTGATCGAAAGAGCTAAGAAATATGCTCGAAATCAAAATATTAGTCTATCGAAACTGATAGAGTCCTATCTTGATTTTATTACAAAGGAAAAGGATAATGCCGGAAAACCTTCAATCACACCACTTGTTGAGAGTTTAAGTGGAGTGATTAAGTTACCCGCAGATTTTGATTATAAAAAGGAATACCGTGAATATCTTGAAAAGAAGTATCAATGAAGAAGATATTCGCAGATACAAATATCGTCCTTGATTTATTGTCACGGAGAGATCCCTTTTTTGAGGATGCAGCAACTCTATTTTCTATGGCAGATAATTTGCAAATTGAATTATCTGTTTCTTCTTTGATCGTTGCTAATACGAGTTATACTTTACTAAGACAAATGGATTCACATAAGGCAAAATCAGTGCTCAGGAAGCTAAGATTGATTCTTAAGATTCTGCCTTTGGACGATAAAATTATTGGATTAGCATTAAATGATGAGACTTTTTCGGATTTTGAAGACGGGCTTCAATATTTTACAGCATTAGAAAACCGACAAGATTTGATCATAACGAGGAATCTGAAAGATTTCAAGAATTCTAAATTGCCTGTAATGACAGCAGGACAGTACATTGAATCAGTGGAAAAAGGTTGATTTGCTTCGGTTGGTCAGATAAAAAATAACTCAATAATTTCAATACAATGAGAATTAGCTTAATTTTTTTGATTTTACTTTTTACCGTTCGTCTTATGGGTCAAGATGCTGATCCTCAGGTAAAATATCCGCCATTTGTCAACCAGGCCGGATACAATCTGGGAGAATCAAAACGGTTTGTATGCTACGGTGCACCCGACAAAACTCCGTTTAAAATTGTCAATACAACAACCAATCAAACTGTTTTTGAAGGGTACATGCTGAACAACGAGGGGTGGTTTAGCGAATTTAATCCGGTTACAGCAGGTGATGAGTATGTGGTTGAAGTGGAAGGACGGGGCAAATCAGTCCCATTCTGGATCGCGGATCATTTAATTGAAAATGTTTCATCGAAACTGGCTTACGATTTCTTCGCAGATGTTCGGGGTTTTGAGGATCTCGATGAGTATGATATGTCAAAGATATATGGTGGTGGTCCCTCCCGCGATGCTGGTTCTTACGGGCTGGAAGCTGTTTTTGAAGTGCTTCAGTATGCCAGTAATCCTGCCTTGTATGACAACTGGAAAACTGAATCGGGTGATAAAAATGTTCCTGATCTCATTGACCTGATCCTGTGGCATGCTGAATTTGCATACAAATACGTCGATTACAACGGTACTACCGGATATCGATCCTATGAACATGGTTATGAGGGCCAATCCCGCATGAATTATGATTATTGGAATACGCTCGACCAGTTGGCTGCTGTTTGCGCAGCTTATCACTCATTTTTGAAACCCTGGCTTCCGGAAGAAAAATACCGGAAATACCGGAAAGTTTGTCTGGAAAACTGGGAAAAATACGACCGCCATAAAGTGGTGCGATACTGGACCTACAGCGTGAAATGGGTCGATCAGGGATTTCAGGAGTTCAGTGAGATGGGGAACGCTTTTGGACAATCGGTTTTCAGTAACCTGAACATGTACCTGTGCGAGAAAAATGAAAAGGATGGCAATCCGGAAAAATTTCTGAAATATGCACAGGAAAGCGCTCAGGATATCATCACCAACTGGGATTTTAACAATCCGCGGCACATGTGGTGGATTCGCAACGCCGAGCACATCACTCCGCAGGCTCTGGCCTGGTTCCTGATGGTTGCTCCCGATCAGGCTCCAAAGGGCACTAAAGAAAAATTGGCCGCATGGGCAACTCACATGAAACAAAAAACCAACAACTTCTGGAAATACCGTGTTCACAGTGAAACCGAATGGGCACACCCGAAAACCAAGGAATTGGGTGGGGCTCCGGCTTTGGCGGGTTCGATGTTTGCAGTGGCCCATTTGCTGAACGATAAATCGTTGCGCGATTTGGGATGGGCACAGGTTGATTTTGTGTTTGGGGTAAATCCGGTTGGCGCACATTTGGGGCACAAAAGTGAAGAAAGGGTGAAGATTGGCGGTTTCTGGGAAGGAGTTGAGGAAGGCTGGCCACAGGCTCATCCCGATGGTTATGGCAGGTTGCGTCTGGTTAGGGGAACGCTGGAAGGGACTCCGCTGGACAGTCAGTTTCCAATAGCTAAACAGGTGGAGAAAATTATCGGAGAGAACAGCGGTCAGTTATTTGGAGTAAATGCTTATGCCACCGAAGGATGGTCTATCTCGAACCGGGGTTGGCAGGCTTCGGTAACTTTTGCAACGGTGGGAAGCCAGCAAATTAAACTTTTTGATGCGGACTATGAGAACGAAATAACGCAGGCTAAACCCGGTCAGACTATTACCATTGAATTGAAAGCAGCCCTGAATCAGGATTGGAACAAAGCTGACAAAGGGTGGGTGGAAATCAGAAATGGGAAAAGTGCTGCAATAAAACTTGAAGTGAATGAAACCGGTCCCAATACCGGACTTTTCACTGCAAAATATCAGCTTCCGAAGGGTAAGAGAGGTGCTAAAACTGAAGTATCCTATGGATACCTGGGATTTGAAAAGAAGGCAATCATCACTTACAACGCTAAATGAAATTCAAAGAGATGAAGACAGTATCCTTAAAAATAGATGATTCGATTTTTGGCGAGACCGAAAAAATACTTGTCCGGATTAAAAAATCGCGTAATCGATACATAAATGAGGCCCTTGATTATTATAATAAACTTCAGCGTCAGAAAATTCTGGAGGAAAAACTTAAAAAGGAATCAGGCATTGTGAGTGCGGATTCCATGTTGGTACTTAAAGACTTCGAGGAGATTGATTAGGCCGGTTAAACTTGCGATGTAATGATCGACCAGATCCGGGCCATTGAAAAAACTGTCCAGTGCAAAATCTTTCAATTAAAACCTCAAAATTCATCCAACCGCCATTTTGGCGATGTTATTCCACAGGTATGGCGGCATCGGATGAGACAACCTCCACGTAATGTTCATGGGTTTTGATCCGGAATACTCTACAATTTGCGCATCACCTAGAAATACATAGGAAATGGTATTGTCATATTCATCCTTCTTTTGTTCCCTAACAAACAGCAAGATTATCTTTTTTGTTTTAGGCTGATTTACATATGATAAGCCCCTGCCAATATCAGGCCTTGAAGCATTTTGTGATTGCCAGTGAAACAGCGTCTCACTGATGGCATAATCATTATATAAGGTGGTGGGAGAGAAATCATTTTCAGACTTTATCAAATCAATGAAAAGTATCTCCGTATTGAGTTCCGTATTCTCGGCAACTCCCTCACGATTTGAGGATTTATTGTTAAAATCTGATAACCTGAATGCAGCCAATATCTGTTCCCTGGTGTACCGGCTATGTTGTTTCAAAGGGCAAGGATATGGAAGCTGAATGTCATATTCCATATGGTCAATCCTTTCCAGAAGGATATCAATTATTTCAGAAATCTCTACGTTCAGCTGTCTGTTTTTGCCAATTGACTGAATGCTATCTTCCAGCGATCCAAATCCTCCCGGATTTTGCCAAATGTCATAATGAAGTATTTGGCACATCAATTTCTCCGATTCACTCAGCTGGTCCAGCTTTATCTGGAAGTTAATTTGAGCCAGCTCTTTTATGAACCGGAAGTAGGAGTAGGATGAACAGGACAACCATTTCTTACTTATGGCCCGATGAATCTCTTTTTCATTAATTACAGGATAATCAGGAAGTTGACCTGCCTCCTGGCAAAGTCTCATCCAATTGCCTCTTTTATAGATATACTGAAGTGGAATAGGGTACAATCCGATAAAATTTTTCAGGGTCAATGGCAAATGGGTCTGATGCCTGAAATTCCTGATTTTATTAAGGATCTGATTTCTGCTAAGCTGTGTTGCATTTTTTATGTTGCTTAATATGAATTCTTTCGCCTTCTTTTCCAAAATTATCGAACACCCGAGGGGCAGATGGGGAAAGTCATTTTCAATTTCTGTGATCATGGAGGATGAAGATTTTCCGACCAATGACCTGAATTTACCTTCAAAGTCATATTCAGGCCTTGAATTTCCCACAAAATCTAGGACTGTCAGGCACTCCTTGTTTTCTGCCAGTCTCAGTCCTCTTCCTAACTGTTGGAGAAATACCGTTAAACTTTCCGTCGGACGAAGGAATAAAACAGTGTCAATCTCCGGAATATCAACTCCTTCATTGAAGATATCCACAACAAACAGGTAATTAATCGATTTGGAAAACAGATTGTGCCGGAGTGTTTCCCTCTCTTCACTCCGGGTGCTTACCAGGTAGTCTGCCTTTATGCCGGCAAGTGAAAATTTCTCTGCCATATATCTGGCGTGCTCCTGGGTGACGCAGAATCCAAGGGCCCTGACATCATGGATATCCTTCAAATATTTCTGCAGGTTACCAATAATTTCTCCCACCCTAATGTCATTGGTGGTGTAAATTCTGGTTAATTCGCCAGGCAAGTACCTTCCGCCTTGCCAGTTTACCTGGGATAAGTCGATGCTATCGGTTATCCCAAAATACTGAAAGGGACATAGCAATTTCCGGTTAAGCGCCTCAGGTAGCCTAATTTCTGCAGCAATAACATCACAAAAATCTTTTAAAATATCTTCACCGTCCATTCTTTCCGGCGTTGCAGTTAGCCCCAATAATATTTTCGGTTTAAACTTGTTCAGGATGGGACGATAGCTTGAGGCTGCAATGTGATGAACCTCGTCAACAATAATAAAATCATAGTAATTCTCAGATAAGGAAATCGTTTCAAGTCTGCTGTTAAGGGTTTGGACAGAAGCAAAAAGATGATCATATCGGTCAGGCTCAATTCCATCTACCCAAAGGTCACCAAAGTTATTGTCCCTCAGTATACCCTGAAATGCTGCGCGCGCTTGTAAAAGAATTTCTTTTCGATGAGCCACGAAAAGAAGCTTAGCGCCAGGATTTGCCATTCGGAAATTCTTAAAATCAAATCCTGAGACTA
>CAYMXK010000096.1:0-13428 GCA_964393915.1 uncultured Prolixibacteraceae bacterium | reverse complement strand
ATCCGCCTCCTTTTTCCAGGATGATGACACCCTCCCGGCAACAGTTTCAAGGGTGGCATTTACAAACTCCAGCTTCTCCGGAACATGAGGTTCTATATAGATGTGTTTGTATCCTCCGGAGGTATTCCCCTCCATGGGAGACTGAATGCCCGCCAGGTACTTGTAAAAGTACTCCGTTATTGAACCGAACATCTGGTGGTTGTGGGAGTTTGTACCCGACCACTCTTCCAGCAAAGTGGTAGAACCATTTTTGATCCAGTAACCAAAACTGGGGTAAGTCGTTTGGGTTGCCACCCGGTAAGCCAGTTCGTTTTGTCCGCCCTGCACAAGCACCTGCCAAAGGTATTTGGTACCGATAATTCCCGTATTCAGGTGATCGCCGCGGCGCTCAATATCATCCACAATGGTTTGAAAAACTCCCTCGCGGTGGCCTTCGGGAACCATATCTCCAATCAGGGCAAGCAACTGATAGGTTTGATAGGTTTCATCCGTGCCATACAAGGAAGTTTCAGGATTGAAAAACTTCCTGTTAAATGCCTCCCTGATGGTGTCGGACAAACTCTGAAAATATTGCGCATCTTCAGGATAGCCAAGCACTCCTGCGATTTTTGAAAGCAGGTGGCTGTTATAGTAATAGTAAAAGGTATTTACTACAGGGTGGTTCGGACAATCTTTCTGTCCGGGGGCACACCACTCACCCAATGAATACCAGTAAGTAAGAAAATTGTCAATTATGTATGGCTCAGAGGGATCCTGGTCTTGTGTGCCCAGTTCCTTCAGATAGAGAAGATACCTTTTCATGGCCGGATAATGCTCCTTCAAAATCCGTGAATCCTGGTAGTAGTTGTGCATCCACCAGGGAATCAGTATATAGGCACTCCCCCAGGCTACTCCCCCACCCATGCCACCGACCAGGACGGGCGAAGTGTTGGGAATGCGGCCGTTTTCTTCCTGTGAATCAAGCATGTCGTTCACCCATTTGGTATAAAATGGTGCCATATGAAAATCATGCATCGAAGTCTCGGCAATCACCTGACCGTCGCCGTTGTATGCCCCCTTTTCGCGGTGCGGACAATCGGTGGGATAACTTTGCGTGTTCCCCATCTGCGACCACAATCCTGCCCTGTGGATCTGGTTCAGCAGGGAGTCGGCCGATTCAAAGGTGCCATTTCTGTCTAATGCAGACCGGACGACCCTGCCCTCCACTTTAAGCTGGGCGGGATTCTGCCTGTCGCTGGTGGTCAGTTCAATATACCGGAACCCGGAGTAAAAAAAGCGGGGTTCGTAGGTTTCCACAGAGTTGCCCTTAATGGTGTATTCTGTCCAGATAAATGGATGGTAACGCGTATTGGTGCTGATACTGTCCCCTTCTTCCAACGGCTTGGGAAAGAGCAGATTATTGAGGGTTTCATCACCACGGATACGGATTACCTGTCCGGGCGACCCTTTTACCTCCAGGCGCCACCAGCCGGCGATGTTTTGCCCCAAATCGAACAGATAAACACCCGGGGAGGGATTGGTCATTTTCACCGGCTGGATGGTGTTGGTAACTTTTATGGCGGGCATCAGCTGAGACCTTAGAGAACCACCAGGCTCAGCGGCTATCGCAACCTGCTGCCATTCAGCATCATTAAACCCGCTGGAAGACCAGCCGGGAACCTCTTTGCGGGCATCGTAATCTTCACCGCCGTAGAGGTTGTTGAATGTAACAGGACCCGGCGCATATTTCCAGGTGTCGTCGCTGGTTATCATCGCCTGACTGCCGTCGCTGTACGTGATCATCAACTGCATCAGGAAACAGGGATTGCCGAGGCTGGCTCCTCCACTGCCCCAACTCCATCTGCCCTTTGTCTTTAACAGGTTATAGGCTCCGTTGCCCAGCATGGCACCTGCCGCATTGGCGCCTTTCTTCAACAGGGAAGTAACATCGTAAGTGGAATATAAAATGGTTTCCCGGTAGTCTGTCACCCCGGGGTCAAGCACATGATCGCCCACTTTCTGCCCGTTGAGGAAAAATTCATAAAAACCGCATGCCGTAACGTAAGCTATGGCCTGGTCAACCTTTCTTTCTACCTGAAACTCCTTTCGCAGCAGCGGACTGGCATCTGTAATCTCCTCCTGTGTGGTTATCCATTGGGCTTTCCATTCCGATGTTTCAAGAATCCCGGTGTGAAAGAAAGCCGGTTCACTCCAGACTGAATTTTCATTGTCGAGCCAAACCCGGACGCGCCAGAAATATTTTGTGTTGCTCTGCAAAGCATCGCCAGCATACGCGAGGTTCACCGTCTGGTCACCCTGCACTTTTCCGGTATCCCACAATTTGCCGGATTCCTTCTTCACTTCGCCTGGGGCCTCTCCAACAATTATCTGATAGGCATACTGGTAAACTCCACGCTCTGAAGCCCTGATCTTCCAGGAGAACCGGGGCTCCGGTGTATCGACCCCCAGTGGGTTGATGCGGTATTCCACACTCAAATCACTGATTTCAAAGGCATCTTTTGGATTGCATGCAGCAGCAAAAATTAACAGAACCAATAATAGCTGCGATATTCGTTTTGTAATGTTAAAACACACCAATTTATTCATAGGAGATCAGATTAAAGTTTTCAAATAATCCATAATCCATCATTTGATAAGCACTTCCCGGGATATCGCTTTCCACATTTTTCCAATGGCCGGGACCGGCAAGACCGGGGGCAGGATTTTTAAAATGCGGCCCCAGCAAATTTTTCAGACTGCCGGTAACCCGCAACTCGACACTATTGTTTCCACTTTTGATAAATCCGGTAACATCAAGTTCATATGGTTCAAATCCAATTGTCCCGGCTGACTCTCCATTCACCACCACTTCGGCTACGGTGCCGTGCCAGGCAGGCAGGGCTACCTTCCAGGATTTCCCGGTGTTGTCGACCTGATAGCTCTTTTTATAACCAACCTCCCAACTGTAGAAAGGCAATCCCTGGTCCTTCCAGGAACCCAGCTCCGGTGCGGGCTTTTTCATGTCAATAAACCAACCTGTCGCTGCAGGCAAAACAGAGAAGTCGCCCATAACATAAATGGGTTCAATTTCAGCAAAAACACTCATAGGGGACACCTGAATTTCAACGGTATTGGTTCCGGGCCTGACGAGCGACCTGATATCATACACAGGGAAAGCCCTGTCGAGGAACCATTCTCCATCCAGCGGCTGAACAGGGGAGCCATTAACTTTAACCGTAAAAATTTCAGGGCGCTCAACGGAGATTTTAAAATCGGCTTCGGAAAGGTCTCCCTTTACCTCAAATTTGTATTGCACCCGGAAGCCGCCTGTTTTAAAAGTATCCCTCTCCACAATCTGGCTTTTGTACTGCACCGAGTGGTTCCAGGGGTTTCCCTGAAATCCGTACTTTTCATATACAATATCGGAAGCTTTTGAGAAATAGATATTTTTATATTCTTTCCCGTCAATAAAGAGATCACAAAAATCGACCTTCAAAGCATTGTGTCTTAAGGGTGTAATTTCCAAATCACTCGCAGTTTCCACAATTTGTTCATTTATTGGTGGAGCTGCTTTCTGCGGGGCAGCTATTTTGCGGCCGCTGACAAATAACATAAGACTACCTGCCGGCGGGATATTGAAAGAGATGGCCAACTCTTTACCGGAAGGTTCATGGGGATAGGTATAAAATTCTCCCGTAAAGCCATTCATCTCCAGTGCAGTCTTTCCCTTCATTTTAAAAGTACCTTTTACTTCATCATCCATCGAAGAGTTGACTAAGAATACAAACTGGCCATCCTTGTATTCTCTGCGGTGATGGAATAAATTTCCTCCTGTAACACCCACAAAATGAATATCATCATTTGAAAAATGGGTAAGGATGATTTCATCGCTGAGTTGGTCCAGGGAGATGACCGAAGAAGACTGCGGGTTAAAAAATGCAGCCACACTGTTGTCGGTTTGCCCGTTTAACCTGTCCGGAATGGAAAAGGAGATGATTTTCCCTCCCTGCTGGGCGAATTCAATTAATAAATCCAGTGTGTGCTTTTCAATGTTTTCGACTAATGGGGGTATTACTACGGTGGAATAACTTCGTTTGCCAACCACAAATTTTCCATTTTCTGACTTTCCGATGTCTTTGATGATCGTTTCAGAACCCAGATCATACTCCACCTGCGCCTTTTCAAGCCGGGTAATAAAACTCTGGAACTCCTGTCCGACAAGGTTTAGTGTTTCACCCCGTGTTGCATAGCTGTAATAATTCCAAAGAGTGGTTGTTGGTTCGATGATAAGCATATCGTTCCTTTGTTCCCCTTTGGACAGGGCCACAGACAACCTTCCGAAATAGTCGTTCAGCGGCCTGTAGTGTGGCCACCAGGGTGAATGGTAAGTAAATACCGGCGGATAGTCATACTTCCGGGCACCCATCAATGTGGAATGCGTCAGGTGCTGGTTCATAAAATTGACTCCCAGCACGTAGGTCCAGTCGCCCAAACGCTTCAGATCCTTAAATGTGACTTCCCAGCCACCGCCGCCATAGGTTTCGCAGAGGGTCCTTTCATATCCCAACTGATTGGCAGCGCTGCGGACTTCCTTAACTGCCCTCACATTACCGAATTGTGCCCTTGGCGAGGACTCATTAAACTGGTTAAACAGCATGTCGATTCCCGGCATCTGGTGCCAGGCATACATGGCCATATTATCGCCGCCTTTTCCGAGGTCCGGCCATCCATGTTCCCAATAATGACCTGTCCATTTCAGATTATTCTTTTCGCAGTATTCGAACCAGGGTTTTGCCCACCTGTCGATAAACAACTCCAGCAACAACTGAGTATAATTGTGTCTCACCTTTTTCCAATCCCCGACATCTTCAAAAAGGGAGGGCAAAACCGGCACCAGACCATACTCCCATTTTTCCTGAAATACATCAAACAAGTCGGGAGTCCAGCGAACTCCTCCGGGGGAAGGAATTTCGGGCTCATCGGTGAATACCCCCGGAACAATATTCCCAAATTCCTCTTTGGCCACCTTTTCATACCCGGTCATTGTAATCTCCAGGAACTTTTCTGTAACACCGGGATACAAAAGATCGACGTAGGAAAATCCGCCATACCAGGGAGATTTTCGGAAATAGGTTTTCTGAAACACATAAAACTGACCCTGGGTTCCCCTGTGCTGGTCAATTTCCTTTGTAATATCCTTATAAGTGCCACCAGATTCCAAAAGACAGAGGAAATAATCAGAGAGTGTATCGGGCAGCAATTCATATTTGCTCATTCTCAGGCCTTGTCCCTGGTTAACGGATTCGGGCATCTCGGCCGGCACATGGCCCCCGGCAAAACCACTTGGGTAAGAATTTTCATCATAAATCCAGATATTCAAACCAAGCTCTTTGCCTTTGTCCACACTGTATCTGAACATATCAAACCAATCCTCCGACAGATACTCTGTGATCAGTCCAGGCCTGGGATGCACAAATGCCCCTCCAAAGCCTTTGTCTTTGAGGTCTCCGAGCATAAAATCAATCGATTCCCGGTTCATTTTGTTGTTCCAAACCCAAAGGGGGGCGGTGCGGTACTCCTTACCGGGCTCCTGAAAACTTGCCTGCAGGCAATTAAAATCATAAGCAATACTGCTATCCTTCTGCTGACAAGCATAGGTAAACGGGAGAAGCAAGAAAATCACTTTCCATGCTGAAAATAAATTTGATTTGTTCATATGATCCGGTTATTTAGCTATAATCGTATATTTTTCTTTACAAAACGGCCCTTTTCTGCCACAAAGGCACAAAGACACAAAGCATCACCAAGCAACATCCGGCCAGATACCTTTCCCGCTCAAAATAGTCAAATTTTTCATGGAATTATCCGGTTTATAACGAAGACGTAAAAATAACCGGATTTCCGGAAAGCCCCACAGGTATTTTACGAAAACCTGCGGTCCATTTTGTGGCAGCAGTGACTTACGCAAACAACTCGCTGATGTCGTTTTTATCCAGTTTCTTAAGAATGCTTTCATCGGTCTGGATGATGTCGCCGGCAATTTTTTTCTTTTTATTCTGCAGCATGATGATTTTCTCTTCAACGGTATTGGTGCAAATCATGCGGTATGCAAAAACTTTTTTGTCCTGCCCGATGCGGTGACAACGGTCAATAGCCTGATTTTCAACTGCAGGGTTCCACCAGGGGTCAACTATATACACATAGTCGGCAGCAGTTAAATTCAGCCCTGTTCCACCAGCCTTCAAACTGATGAGGAACACCCGCAGGTTTTCGTTTTCCTGAAAATGATTCACCGACTGTTCGCGTTGTTTGGAGGTGCTTTGCCCGTCGAGGTATTCGTATTCGATGTTCAGTTTTGCCAGTTCGTCGCGAATCAGGCCTAACATTTTTACAAATTGCGAGAAAACCAGAATTTTGTGCTTTCCTGTTTTAAGGGTAATGTGCCGCATCAGTTCATTAATCTTTACCGACTGGCTTTCAGACACATCCTCTGAATTTAAAAGAACGGGCGAATCGCAGATCTGGCGCAGCCGCGTTAATGCCTCCAACACCATCATTTTCGATTTCTCCATTCCATCCTCCTCAATTTTATTGAGCAAACGGTTGCGGTATTCATTGCGGTATGCATCGTAAACGCGGCGCTGGGCGGGTTCCATTTCGCAATAAATAATATCTTCGGTTTTGTCGGGCAGCTCAGAAGCCACCTTCTCTTTGGTGCGCCGCAAAACAAACGGGTGGATGATTTTATTTAATTCGCCCGCAATTACCTCATTGTCATCTTTATCAATGGGGTTTGAATAGTTCTCTTTGAATTTTTGAATACCACCGAAAAAACCGCGATTGGCAAAACTCATCTGAGCGAACAAATCAAAAGTACTGTTTTCGATGGGCGTTCCGGTGAGCGTAATTTTATTTCGTGCATCAATCAGGCAAGCTGCTTTGTAACGGTGCGATGCCGGATTTTTAATGGCCTGCGATTCGTCCAAAACCGCATAATTAAACCGGTACTTACTCAGGATCTGAATGTCCCGGACCAAAATTCCGTAAGTGGTAATAACCAGGTCGTAATTCGTGAAATCAACGGAGGTTTTTTCCCTGTCGTTTCCATAGTAATAAAGTGCTTTCAGTTTAGGGGCAAATTTACTCAGTTCGTTTTTCCAGTTAAAAAGCAACGTAGTTGGCACAACCACCAAATTAACTCCCCTGTTTTGATTTACCTGAAGCTGCAAAAATGCGAGCACCTGAAGGGTTTTCCCTAAACCCATGTCGTCGGCCAAAATGCCGCCCCACTGCATTTCGTCGAGAAAATTCAGCCAGTTCAGCCCCTCCTTCTGGTAGTGCCGCAAAGTGGCTTTTATCTGTTTTGGCACTTTGGTTTCGGCAATTTGTGTGAAGCTTTTCAATCGCTCTCTTTTTTCGGCAATTTCCTGCAAAATGCCGTTATCATCCAGATTATCAAATAACTCGTCGACAACCGAAAACCGGAGTTTTGAAATCTCCAGTTTGTTATTTTTCACCTCCCCGTTTCTGAAGAATTTTTCGAGTTTATGAAACCACTCCGACGGCAAAATACCCACGGAGCCGTCTTTCAGCTGAATATAGCGTTGTTTATTGATAACCGCTTTTCTGATGTCGCCCAGCGTAACCCGGTTGTCGCCAAAACTCACGGCAATATCCACCTCAAACCAGTCCAACCCCGATGAAACCGTCGTGCTGATTTTGCCTTTGTACTGTGAATACCGGAAGTTTTTCAACTCTCTGAGACCAAACAATTCAATGTTAAGAGCCTGCAACTGGTCGAAAAACTTGTAAAACCACATATTTTTGGTGAAATCGCTGTAATGCAGGTAAAACAGCTTCCTGCTTTTCTGGCTTTCGAAATCGGGGTGCAATTCGGCAAGTGATTCCAGAAAATCATTTTCCAGTTCAAAATTCCGGAGGTACGTGGTAATTGCATCCCCATTTCGCACAAGGATGTTACCGGTGGTATTCAACATTGCAGCGACATTGTTTTCATACTCCACACAGGGAGTAAATACCACATATTCATCGCGTTCGGAAACAAATAACTGCTTCTTGTGAAAATCCAGCTCTATTGATTCGGTTTCAAAAGTGCCCTTTTTAAACCTGACTTCAAAATTTCTGGAAACAGGCTCTACAACATTTATGAAAAACTCATCTTTAAAAGCAGCAACCATTTTCAGGGTTTCAGGAAAACCGGCAATTGCCTGTGCCACCTTTTCACTTTTTGCAAAATAGAAGGTATTACCGGTTACATAAAAATAATTGTCTTCCGTGCGCGATGCAAGAACTGATCGCTTTCTTACAGCCTTATCCGTCTTACGTTTCAATTCGAGGGTCAAAAACTCCTCCTTTTTTGATACTTCAAAAACCACATCGTACGGTTCAGACGCAAGCGTGATTTGAACCAAATCCTTCTTCCTGATTTTCTTAGCGCTTTTTTTCAATCCAAATACAAACTTTTCCTGAAGCAAACACTCAAATGCTTCTCTCATTAGATGAAAACCGGCGCCTTTTCCTTCGTTAATAGTATCAATTAATCTTAATAATTTTTCTGTGTTTTCGCTCTTGCTGATCATGAAATGGTCATCCATTCCACTGTCATATTCACTAATGTGCGAAGCAAAGGTTGATGGGTTGTTTTTCGGGGATTTGCCAACAATCGGAATGATCCTGTACTGAAAATATTTATTTTGTACATCATATTTATCATCATACTCTCCATCATTTTCCTCATCATATTCTTCATCATACTCCTCATCATATTCCTCATCATCCTCAATAAAGCCGTCATATTCATTCCGGGAAACATTTATTCCCCGGTAGCCCTTTGTCAGCACAAAGCCGATCTCCCTTTGCTCAGTCTTTTTCGGAAGCCTATCCAGAAACAATTCACTGTCGTTAAGTTTCCTGAGATAAGCAACAATATGATTGTCATTGCTTTGAGTTACCGGCACCAACCCCTCCCCTCTTTTTGAAGGATAATATTGCAGGCCTCCCCCGGGTGTGAAAGCATAAGAAAAATATTCATCAAAAACAGCACTTTCCGGCAAACCAAAATTTTTCATCAAACCCTTTTGCATGTCCAAAATCCTGCCGTTAAACACATCCCTAAGAATAAAGGGCATTGGCGATCTGGCAATTATGGAAAGGCACTGCACCTCACTGAACGATAATTTCTCTGAGATGGCTGATTGTGGCGATGTTACGAATACTTTTCCATCTTCCTTATAAAATTTCACCGCTCCTCCCAAACTGGCGGATTTAAAAACTGCCGATTCATTTGTAATTTCAACTGTATCATAGTTTTCATCTTTACGCGAATACGCCAGCTGGCTCAAAATAAATGAATTCGAATTTTTTCTGATAAATTCAAGGTCGATGAGTTCATGATTAACAATTTCAAAGCCATAGTTCTTACCATGCCGTTTACTTGCCGGCATATTTAATGTCAACTGTTTTTGTTGCAGGAATGATTGGTTCCCAAGGTTATCGGCTATAAACAGCAATGCCGAAACCGAATGTTTGCAATTGCTGCCCCAATCGAAAGGACAGGTGCAACTGGTTTGAATGCTCTGGCTGTTAACGCCTTTTATCAAAACCTGGTATTTTTGAGAACCAATAACCGTAAATCTCCAGCTATCGGTTTTTTCGATGTACTCATTAAAAAACACCTTGTCATTTTCATACAATAGCCGGCCACGACTGGCGACTTCACCAGAGGTGGAAAAATTAATGAACCTTCTTATGTATTCCTTTATGTAGTAGTTACCGGAACTCATTGTTATTCCATTTTTGTAGCGAATATTATTTAGTCAAAGTATGCAAATTTACAAAAGCTTTCCATACGGCATGTAAATTAAATATGCCTTGAACTCACGGGAAAGGCAACTGTTAGCGACAACCTAAACCTGTCTGTCAAATAATTGTTATTAAAATAATATCAATCATAAAGTATTCAAACAAAGCTTTACATTAGCCAAAGCTTCATTCGAAAAGAGATATTTTTCGCATTTTCGTTTAAATGAACCAGTTATTAATTCAGTTTATATGGCAATTATCGTAGCTATCAGGCACAATACATATTACAAATACGACCGGCTCGTCAACATGGGTGCTCACGTTATCAGGCTGAAACCGGCACCGCACAGCCGGAGCAAAATTCATTCGTACTCTTTAAATATCGAACCGAAAGAACATTTTATTAACTGGCAGCAGGATTCGTTTGGAAACTACCTCGCCCGTGTGGTAATGCACGACAAAGTGAAGGAATTTAAGGTTGAAGTAGAGGTTGTTGCAGAAATGACGGTGATAAATCCTTTCGATTTTTTTGTTGAAGAGTATGCTGATAAATACCCCTTTCAATATGAAAGTCAGGATACAAAAGAGCTGGCACCCTATTTCGAAATCATGGAAAATGGACCACTTTTAACTGAGTGGATCAAAAAACTGGAACCGTATAAAAACATCAACATTGTTGATTTTCTGGTGGCCGTTAACCGTGAGGTAAATACGGAAATTGAATACACCGTCCGTTTGGAACCCGGTGTATACAGCTGCGAGGAATCGTTGCAAAAAAAGCTGGGTTCATGCCGCGATTCGGCATGGCTGCTGGTGCAAACCATGCGTCATCTGGGATTGGCAGCACGATTTGTGTCGGGCTACCTGGTACAACTGAAAGCCGACCAGAAGGCGATCGACGGTCCATCGGGAACTGAAAAGGACTTTACCGATTTACATGCCTGGTGCGAAGTGTATGTTCCGGGCGCCGGCTGGATTGGACTGGATCCTACATCAGGGTTACTGGCCGGCGAAGGTCATATCCCATTATGCTGCACACCGGCACCGGCCAGCGCTGCGCCGATTTCCGGGGTAACTGACAGGTGTGAAGTTGAATTTTTCCATAGTAACGAAGTGATCAGGATCCACGAAGATCCAAGGGTTACTAAGCCATACACTCCTCTGCAGTGGGCAGAAATTATGGCTCTGGGAGATCAGGTGGATCAGAAATTTGAGGCAGGCGATGTGCGGCTGACAATGGGGGGTGAGCCTACTTTTGTTTCGATCGACGATATGGAATCGGAGCAATGGAATACTGCTGCCGACGGCACCGATAAACAAAAACTGTCTAATGTGCTGATTCACAAGCTTAGCGAAAGCTTTGGAAAAGGTGGACTGTTTCACTACGGACAGGGGAAATGGTATCCCGGAGAACCTACCCCGCGCTGGCAAATGGCATTGTATTGGCGAAAAGACGGTCAGCCCATCTGGAAAAATAAAAACTGGTTTGCCGATTTCAGCAAAAACTACGGTTATACATACAACGACGCGGCAAAGTTTATGGCCCGGCTCTCCAAAAAGCTTGGAGTTGCCGAAAACAATATCTTACCCGGATATGAAGATGCCTTTTTTTATTTGTGGACCGAACGTAAACTTCCGGTTAACATCGATCCCCACAACATCAGTTTAAAAGATTCGCTCGAACGTAAAACGCTGATGCAGCAACTGGACCGTGGTTTGGAAAATCCTGCCGGCTATGTGCTCCCGCTTCAGTGGGCTTACCAGAAAAATGGCTGGATTAGTTGTTCATGGGAATTCAGGGGTGGAAAAATGATGCTGATTCCGGGCAATTCACAAATGGGTCACCGGTTACCACTCGATTCTCTTCCTCACATTCCTGAATCGAAAAGGCCGAAACCCATAGAGCGCAGTCTTTTTGAGGAACCAGAAATCCTTGGTGATTTTCATGATAGTGTGGAATTGCGGTCGAAGGGAGTTCCTGATTATTCTATTCCTGAAGAGATGTTATTTCCCAAAGAATATGATTTGGAGGAAGAGGAGGTTGACAAAAAGATTAAAGGGAAGCATTTTCCCCATCAGGAAAAAAAGGAGAAAAAGGAGGAGTTTAAGCCACTATATGATGCATTTACCATAAGAACAGCGCTGGTTGCGGAAATCAGGGAAGGGAAAATACACCTGTTTTTGCCACCGGCAGAAATGATTGAGCATTACCTCGATCTTTTGGCTGCCATTGAGTTGACCTGTGAAGAGCTGCAGACACCTGTAATTATTGAAGGTTACGCGCCACCCAAAGATAACCGGATCGAAAAGCTGATGGTGACACCCGATCCCGGGGTGATTGAGGTGAACATACATCCTGCAAAATCGTGGCAGGAGGTAGTGAACAACTACAATATTCTTTTTGAGGCAGCACTGGAAAGTCGCCTGGGGTCCGAAAAATTTATGTTAGACGGAAAACATACCGGAACCGGCGGCGGAAACCACATCACACTTGGAGGAATTACGCCATCGGATTCGCCATTGCTACGCCGGCCCGATTTATTGCGAAGCATGATCACTTTCTGGCAACACCATCCGGGCTTGTCGTATCTGTTCTCCACCGCATTTATTGGTCCAACGAGCCAGGCCCCGCGGGTAGATGAAGGAAGACAGGAAATGCTTTATGAACTTGAAATTGCCTTTGCCCAGATTCCTGATCCCGGTGAGGGTGAAGTCCCGTTCTGGCTGGTCGACAGGTTGTTCAGGAATTTGCTTATCGACCTCACGGGAAATACCCACCGGGCAGAATTTTGCATCGACAAGCTCTATTCTCCCGATTCTTCGTCGGGCAGACTTGGAATTCTGGAATTGCGTGGCTTCGATATGCCCCCCAACAATCAAATGTGTTTGGTTCAGCTTCTTTTAATAAGAACACTGGTTTCGTGGTTCTGGGAGAAACCGTATAAAGGCAAACTGGTCCGCTGGGGAACAGGATTACACGATAAATTTCTGACCCACCATTTTGTACGTGAAGATTTAAAGGATGTTGTAAGTCAATTGAACGAAGCTGGTTATGCATTTGATATCAATTGGCTGGAGCCGTTTTTTGAGTTCCGGTTTCCGCATATCGGACGGGTGAAATTTAAAGATGTGGAGCTGAGTTTGCGCACTGCCATTGAACCGTGGAATGTTTTGGGCGAGGAGATGTCGAGTTCGGGAACAGCCCGTTTTGTGGATTCGTCGGTTGAACGGGTTGAGGTAAAAGCCACCGGATTAACAGGAGAGCGATATGTTGTTTTATGTAACGGGATGCGCATTCCGATGACAAGCACAGATACAAAAGGCGAATATGTGGCTTCGGTCAGGTATCGCGCATGGCAGCCCCCATCGGCATTACATCCCAATCTGGGAGTCGATACACCATTGGTTTTCGATTTGTTCGATTTATGGAACGGAAAATCGGTGGCGGGTTGCACGTATCATGTGTATCATCCCGGCGGCCGGGCTTACGACACTTTCCCTGTAAACAGTTTTGAAGCGGAAGGCAGACGTGTATCCAGGTTTTACAACGAAAACCACACGCAGGGGGTTTACACACCCAGGGAGGAAGTCAGTACCGAAGTCAGGCGATATATTCTTGAAAAAGAA
>CAYMXK010000095.1:0-13455 GCA_964393915.1 uncultured Prolixibacteraceae bacterium | reverse complement strand
GATATGGCAGGTGTTGAGGGCGTGTCGCTTGAATACTGGTCTCCGGCGCCCTTCTGGAAAGCCAATCTCAAATACTTTGGGAACGGAAGGGACGACGTTTACAACACCCTTCGCTGCTTCGGGCCTGATTTTATCAATGACCCTGTTTATAAGGGAGATACTGTAAAATTCCTGAAAGATTTTGGCGAGGCTTGCGCAAAGGATGTCCGGACATTGGAAAAGGCAGGGATAAAAGTCAGCATGTGGGGAATGCAAAATGAACCTCATGTTTCAACCACCTATTCCTCCTGCAAATATTTCAAACCGGAAGACTACGTGAAAGCCTACACAGCCAGTGCGTCTGCAGTCCGCAAACAGGATCCCTCCATATTGCTGATCAGCGATACTGAAACAAACGGGTTTCCCGAAATGATCGCTACAGGAATGAACAACCCTGAAACTGCCAAACTGGTGGATGCCTATGTGGTGCACACAATAGGATGGGATTCTGAAAGAGTTATTCCGGTACATGAAAGAATCAGTAAAGAATTACCCTGGCGGCAGTGGTTTCAGAATGAATATGAATATCTTCATGGTGGAACAAGCCCTGAACGCTGTTTGAATACAGTACAGCACATTATGAATTCTTTTCAGCTGGCGGAGAACCCCACGTGGTTCTGGATACATGCCTTAAAGCCCTATCCCAACGAAGAAGCAAGGGGCTATGCACTTGGCCTCTGGAAATCTATGATTGATGAAACTACCGTTGAATTTAAACCGGATGATCCCCTTGCTGATGAATTGAAAGCCCTGAAACCCGGTCATTGGATTTACAATGATTACAACTGGAATGCCGTAGGCAGCTTTGTAAGGCATATGCCATGGGACTGTGTGGCCCTCGGAGTTATCGAAGATCAGTACAATGGAGATGCCCGTATTTTTGCCTATAGGAAACCGGATGGTAAAAGGGTAATAGTTGTATCAAACCGCTCCGGAAAACCGTATAATTTCCATATCGATACACAATTACCAGATGCTGAATGGGCGGGTTACCGCTATTCCCCGTTCGAAAGAGGGGAAAACGCTATGGGAGTCAGAACAGGTAAGAAAAAAGGTGTCGAATTAGCCCTGGAATTACCCCATCTGAGTTGGGAATTCTGGGTGGAAGAGTGAATCTGTTCAAATAAAAAATTGAAACCATTTTAAAATCGTGTTATATGAAAAGCTTATTATTGTTTTTTACTGTGCTTCTCCTATCAGGCTGCACCCAGCAGAAAGAGGCCACGCAGCCCCTGCAGTTCAGCGGTATTTACCCGCACCTGGCCTATTACAACAACGAAGGCGAATGTGGTACCGGGGCTGTTGTTCCCTGGGCTGACAGGCTATGGATAATCACCTACGGGCCTCATTTCCCTTATGGATCTTCCGACAAGCTCTATGAAATCACACCCGATCTTCAACTTGTTACCTTTGAAGGAAGCATCGGCGGAACTCCTGCCAACCGTATGATCCACAATGAAAGCAACCAATTGTTCATTGGCCCTTATGCCATTGACCAGGAAAGGAATGTAAGGGTAATTTCATACGAAGACATGCCGGGCCGCCATACCGGAAACGCCCGTCACCTTTTCGATCCAGCCGGAAAGATCTACTATGGGACCATGGAAGAGGGTTTTTATGAGGTGGATGTAAATACCCTGGAGGTTACACTTCTGCACAAGGATGGGAATGTGATCCGCAAAGAAGGCGAGATGGCGCAGGAGAACCTGATGCTGCTTGGCGCCCATGGCAAGGGACTCTATTCCGGACAAGGGGTAATGGTATATTCAAACAACGGCGAAACAGGCCGCGAAGCCCTCGAACGTTTTGATGTGGAGGCTGGTGCACTGTATGAGTGGAACGGGAGTGACTGGACACTGGTCCGCCGCAACCAGTTCGTGGAAGTTACCGGCCCGGGAGGTATATATGGGAACAAAAATCCGGAAACTGACCCCATCTGGGCAACCGGCTGGGACCATAAATCGGTTTTGGTAGGGGTCCGCGACAACGATAAGTGGAGTTTTTACCGCCTGCCCAAGGCAAGCCACAGCTACGACGGCGCCCATGGATGGAATACAGAATGGCCCCGTATCAGAGATATAGGAACAACTGAAAAACCCGACTACCTGATGACCATGCACGGCATGTTCTGGAGATTTCCCGGGAATTTTACCTCAACCACCAGCGCAGGTATCCGCCCACGGTCTGCCTACCTGAAAGTTATCGGGGATTATACCCGATGGAACGACCAACTGGTTTTTGGATGCGACGACTCAGCCCATCGCGAGTTTCTCAATAAACGCAAAGCCAAAGGGAACATTGAGGGCCCCGGACAATCGAACTCCAATTTGTGGTTTACACCCATCAACCAGCCTGATCTCCTGGGACCCAATACCGCTTCGGGAGCTGTGTGGCTGAATGAACAATTAAGTGCAGGCGAAGTATCGGAACCCTTCCTGTTTGCAGGCTGGCCCAGTCGCAGTGCGTGGGTCCAAAACGACGGACTTGCCGCCGTAGATTTTACATTTGAAGTGGACAAGGACGGAAATGGCATCTGGACCAGTCTGCATACCATTACCGTGGCACCCGGAAATTCGGGGGTTGTCGAATTTGCCGCAAGTGACGCGGGAGAATGGATCAGGGCGATAGCATCACAAAATACCAAAGCAACTGTTCAGTTTACCTATACCGGCAACGACACCAGGGGAAACAGTCCGGATGCAATCTTCGCGGGATTGTCAGACGTTAATGAATCCCAGGTCACCGGAGGATTACTTTACGGGCTTGGAAATGACCGCCGCGCTTTGGGGTTAGCCGTTCGGCACTACGAGGGCAGCGTGCCTTCATCGGCAGGGTATTATGAACTCGATGGCAATATGAAATTGCAGAAAAAAGAGGATACGGAAATGTATTCCTTTATCACTGAATCTTTTGCGATTCCCAAAGAGGTGGTTACAGTGGAGGAATCATCAGTTCTGGTAATCGACGACAAAGGCCGCCGCTGGAGGTTGCCCAAAGGCAATGAAGCTTTTTCGGGGTTGACAGATGCAGGTGCCTTGCGCATTTGCCGCGAAGTGGCCACAGAACGGGACCTGTTCAACTGTCATGGTACATTCTACGAATTACCGGCAGAAAATGCAGACGGCTATGCGAAAATCAGGCCGGTAGCCTCGCACAATTACCGCATCAACGATTACGCCTCTTACAGGGGACTGCTCATAATGACAGGGCTGGATCCCGTTTCAGGAAAAGAAAACCCGCATATAATCGTTTCGGATGACGGACAGGCAGCCGTGTGGGCAGGCGCTATCGACGACCTTTGGAAGATGGGCAAACCGGCAGGTCAGGGTGGCCCCTGGAAAAACAGCACGGTTATTGCGGGACAACCCTCTGATCCATACCTGTTCGGGTTCTACGACAAGCGCAGTTTATCGCTTTCGCATGATGCCTCCGGACCGGTTAAGTTCACTGTTCAGCTCGAACCGGTGGGCCATGGTCCATGGATGAACTGGAAAGAAGTTACCGTAGCAGCGGGCGAAACTTTCAGCTTTGACTTTCCGCAAGGATTCCAGTCACGCTGGATCCGCTTTGTTACTGACAAGAATTGCATGGCCACAGCATGGATGGTTTACAATTGAAAAATTTGCGGATTCATCCATGTGGCTTTGGCATTAAAGCCTAAATTTGCTTTATTCGCTGAAACATTATCAGATATAGAAAAAAATTAAATACAAAAAAGAAAGAAAAATGAGAAGAAGGGTATGTTTTACTTTTATTACCATTTTGCTTGCTGCAGTAACCCTGACAGCACAGCAATCAGTTCTGGTTGAAACAGAAAGTTTCTCCAGCAAAGGCGGTTGGGTTGTCGACCAGCAATTTATGGACCTGATGGGATCATCCTACCTACTGGCCCATGGCATGGGCATTCCGGTTAAAGATGCCGAAACAGAAGTTGACTTTCCTGCTACAGGAACCTATAATGTATTTGTGCGCACTTTCAACTGGACGTCCCCCTGGTATTCAGGCGAGGGCCCGGGAAAATTCAGGCTGCTTGTCAACGGTTCACCCACAGGACCTACGCTTGGAGCTGAAGGCTCGGGCTGGTTCTGGCAAAAAGCAGGCAGCGTAAATGTTGCCAGCAGAAAAGTGAAGGTTGGATTGCGCGACCTGACCGGTTTTAATGGCAGGGCAGATGCCATATATTTTACGCAGGGAACAACTCCTCCCCCCTCTGAAATGGAGGCACTGGAAAAATTCAGGAAACAAAGGCTGAATATCCCTGAAAAACCCGCGAATAGCGGCCAGTTCGATCTGGTTGTGGTTGGCGGCGGTGTTGCCGGAACAACGGCTGCCATTGCAGCTGCCCGGCTTGGTGTAAAAGTGGCGTTGATACAGGACCGGCCCGTACTTGGCGGAAACAACAGCTCCGAAGTGCGCGTCCATCTGGGTGGCCGCATTAAGGTGGATCCCTTTCCCGCACTGGGCGATGTAGTGAATGAAATCGGCCCGTCGAGGGGAGGAAACGCCCAACCTGGTGACTACTACGAAGATGAAAAGAAGATGGAAATGGTACTGGCAGAGGAAAACATCACCCTGTTTACCAATTTCAGGGCTTATGCAGTAAAAACCGAAGGATCACGGATAACGGAGGTTCACGCCCGTAATACAGAAACATCGAAGGAACTCTCCTTTACTGCTCCACTGTTTGCCGATTGCACCGGCGATGGCACCATTGGCTTCCTTGCAGGTGCAGACTTCGCAATGGGCCGCGAGGGGAAGGATGAATTTCACGAGCCTACCGCTCCCGAGAAAGCCGACAAAATGACAATGGGCTCATCGGTACAGTGGTATTCAATAGAGGAGAGTGCACCCAGCACTTTCCCAGCGTTCAAATATGGCGTCGAATTTAACGAAGTGAATGCACAGAAAGTAACCATGGGTGAATGGACCTGGGAAACCGGAATGCATCTTGATCAGATTTATGACTTTGAACGGATTCGTGATTATGGACTGCTGGTGGTCTATTCCAACTGGTCGTTTCTGAAAAACCATAGTTCCGTGAAGGATAATTACAAGAACCGGCGACTGGAATGGGTAGCCTATGTGGCAGGCAAGCGCGAATCGAGGCGTTTATTGGGAGATCATATCCTGACAGAAAATGATATCAACAACTTTGTGATTTACCCGGATGCCTCGGCACCTACTACCTGGAGCATTGACCTGCATTACCCCGATCCCAAAAATACGGAACACTTTCCGGGCAATGAATTCAAGTCAATTGCTGTCCATAAGAACATTCACCCCTACCCCATCCCCTACCGCTGTTTCTATTCCCGCAACGTCGACAACCTGTTTATGGCAGGGCGCAACATCAGTGTAACTCACGTGGCTTTAGGAACTGTAAGGGTTATGCGGACCACCGGCATCATGGGAGAAGTAGTTGGAATGGCGGCTGCGGTTGCCACTAAACATAAAGTTGATCCGCGAAGAGTATACCAGGTTCACTTTGGTGAATTAAAAGCCCTGATGCAAAAGGGTGTTGGTAAATATGATGCGGAAGACATCCAAAACTACAACCTGGGGGGTACTTTGGGACCCAAAACGGTCAAGCCTTAATTATAAATTAAGTCAAAAAGCCGGATGAACTGCATTTCATCCGGCTTTTTCTTCCATTTTAAACCCTGACTCGAAAATTAAACTATGCCATCATGATAAAAAGAATTTTTTTTTTGTGCTCTTATTGTTATCGCTGGTTTTATGGCTTGTACCCGGACGAAATCAGATTCTCTTTCAAATCCGATAATTGCAGGATATTTTGCAGACCCTTCGATTGTAAAAGTTGATAATACCTGGTACATCTATGCGACCATCGATCCATGGGGCGGCAATGAATTGGCCGTATTCGAAACCACCGACTTTCAGCATTTTGAAAGGAAGCACATCAACTGGCCGACAAAAGAGGCCTGCACCAGCAGCACCTCGGGTGATGCAATGGTTTGGGCTCCGTCGGTTATAAAAGCTCTAAACGGCAAATTTTACATGTATGTTTCTGTGGGGAGTGAAGTATGGGTTGGCACGAGCGATCATCCGCTTGGTCCCTGGAAGAATGCAAAAGCCGATAATTCCCCTCTAATACATCGTGATTATTTCGAGGGATACCACATGATCGATGCCGAGGCTTTTATCGATGATGATGGTCAGGCCTATCTCTATTGGGGTTCAGGACTGAATTGGGTAAACGGCAAATGCTTTGCTGTAAAACTGAATATCGATATGGTTACTTTTGCAGAAAATCCGGTAGATATTACCCCGCCCAATTTTTTTGAGGCGCCGTTTATGTTGAAAGAAAACGGGAAGTACTATTTGATGTATTCTGATGGCAAAGCCATTGATGAGACCTACAAAATAAGGTACTCAATTGGAGATACTCCATTTGGACCCTGGATGGAAGGAAAAAACAGCCCTGTTTTAGCCACCGACAAGGCTAAAAACATTTTCGGCCCCGGGCATCATTCCGTATTTAAAGAAAATGGACAGCATTATATTATTTATCACCGGATTCATCCGCAGGACAAGGAGTATGTATTAAGGGAATTATGTCTCGACAGCCTGAATTTTGACCAGGCATGGAATATAAATAAGATTGAAGCAAATGGAGTAACCATTGTAAAATGAAATACGCAATAGTTTTTTTTATCTGTTTTGGAGTAAGCTTATTGCAAGCACAGGATAACACCTCCAGCCAGCAAATTGAGCCTGGACAATTATGGAATGACTCACAAGACAGGCCCATCAACGCCCATGGTGGAGGTGTCATTTTTCACAACGGGATTTATTACTGGCATGGCACGCACAAAACGCAGGGGCTGTCAGAAAGAAATCATGCAGATGGCGGAATTCACTGCTATGCCTCTCATGATCTGGTGAGATGGTTCGACATGGGCAGGGTACTCTATTTGGTGAGCGGTGATGATACGCATGACCTGGTTAATGAATGCAATTTTGACCGCCCGAAAGTGGTTTTCAATGAAAAAACCGGCAATTTTGTTGCCTTCTTTAAACTATACCTTAAAGGACATGGGGTTGAAACAGGCTTTGTAGGAGTAGCCCTTTCTAAAAGTCCTTCAGGTCCATTTACCTATAGCCATAAATTTCTTGCTGCAAATTCTGTTAATGGCTCCGGCGATTTCGCAATTTATCAGGAGGATAACGGAGATTTGTATCATTTGACCGTGAGAAAGCCCGATAAGGCATTTGTTGTTGGCAAAATGAATGACGAATATCTTATGCCTGAAGGGGATTATGTCGTGTGCCCGGGAATCCTGAAAAATACAGAAGCACCTGCCATCGTGAAAAGAAATGGTGTATACCATTTGCTGGCGTCCGGGTCTACCGGCTGGGAGCCCAATGCTGCACGCTATTACACAAGTACTTCCCTTGCCGGCCCCTGGGAATACCATGGCAACCCATGCTCAGGGACCAATCCCCATAATGGGCTTGGTCCGGATAAAACCTTTGGGGGACAATCGACCTTTATTCTGAAAGTTCATGGGCACACAGATGCCTATATTGCCATGTTTGACATTAATAAGCCTGAACATCCCTATGAAAGCCTGCACATCTGGCTCCCTGTGGATATCCGGGACAATAAATTTTCAATACCATGGCTCGATGAATGGGATATGAATAAGTTTAAACTACGGAGATGAAAAAGAAGATGTTTTTATTTTTAGGGGTTTTATACTCTTTTGTTTTCATGGGTTGTAATCATGAAAAAGAAGGTTCTGGAGAGTATAGAATAGAAGATGGAAAAATGATTTTTCAAACCTTTGAAGAATCTGTGACTTTCTCTCCTGATTTTATCGTATTTTTTTCAGCAGAAGACCCCCAATTGGCTATGCGCCCTTCTGGAATTGTTGATATTCAATATAATGTGCCGACCTGGCAAGGTGCTATAAATAAAGTAAACCTTCTCTCTCCCACCGAAAGACTTAATGCCGAATCAGGAGATGGGTTCGATGATTCTATTCTGGACGGGGAAGTTACCGATCGTACGGCCGATTTATTTGCCGCTGGCGATTTTTTCTATCCGGAAATTGATTCTATTAACCATTTTGATGGTGGCTTTGAACTCTTTTTCAAGGAAACGGATTTTGGAAAGTTGAAAGCATTTTTTCGGTTAGGGAATAAAATGCCCACCATTGATATTGAATTTATTCCGAATAAAAACGGGTATTTCTCAATAGGTTATGTTGGAGCAGAAAGTTTCGGCTTACCAGAAGTTAAAGAAATATGGCAGCCTTTAATATGGCAGGAGAAAAGATTTCCTACACAATCATTTCTATCTCTGGCATTTCGTGCCCCGGTTCCTGCTACATTGGTTCAGCAAAGTGAAATTACTTATGGGGTCGTTGCTCATCCGGAAGAATTTCCTTATTCCCCATTACCGAAGATGGATAACAGTCGCTTTGGTGTGGCTGTGAGGAATAAGGAAGGAATGGCTCAACCCATGCTTTTTGCACCCGTTCTTGGAGGCACTGAATCTAAAATGATCAAAGGCGAAAGGTTTGGCTTTAAAATGATCGCTTATGCCATAAAGTCAAATCTTGTAAATGCTTATGCTGATATTGCGCAGAATGTTTATGGGTTTGCAGATTACAGAAGGAATGATATCGCATCCTTAAATACAACTTTTGAAAACATAGTAGATTATTCCCTCACTGATTATGCCTGGTTTGTAGATAGTTTGAAAGGGTGCGCCTATTCAACGGATGTGCCGGGAGCTGTAAAAAACGTTTCAAGTTTACATCCACTGCAATTGGCAATGGTTACCGATAATAAGGAAATGTACGACGAACGGGCATATCCGATTATTGAATATATGCTTAGCAGGCAAAAATTTCTTTTTAGCCTTGATCCCGGGCAGAAAATTCAAAGTCCATCGAGAAATATGTGGGGTCCAATAGCCCCGATCAGTGAGTTAACATCGTTGTACAATATTACAGGAAGAAGCAATCCTTTTTTGATAAACCTGGCAAAAGATGAGTATGAATCAGCCAGAATCAGAAATCTTGATGTTAAAGAGATGGGTAAGAACTGGAAAAATGCTTTGGCCATTTACAAAGCCACTGATGATGAATTCTGGTTGCTTGAGGCCCAAAATATGGCCGATGATTATCTGAACAGCCGTGTTTATGAACGCCAGCAAGATTTTAATGATCCCCATTCTCCAGGGTTCTTTTTCTGGACTGGTTTTACAAATGACTGGATTGGATTGATAGAATTATATGAAGCTACCGGAGATGAAAAATATTTGAATGCCGCACATGATGGCGCCAGACATTATGCTATGTTTTGTTGGATGGGTCCGGTAATTCCTGATGATAGCATTTTGGTGAACGAAGGAGGAAAAGCGCCCCATTACTGGTATCTGGCAGGGAAAGGACACAAACAGATGGATGCTGATGAAGAGTATGCTCCGGCATGGAGACTCTCCGAAGTTGGGCTCACAGCAGAGTCATCCGGAACAAGCCAGGGACACAGAGCCATCTTTATGGCAAATTATGCTCCGTGGATGCTTCGGTTGGGTTATTACACGGGCGATCAATTCTTGCAGAATATTGCAAAAGCAGCTGTAATTGGGAGATACAGAAACTTTCCCGGATACCATATTAATACGGAACGTACCACGGTTTATGAAAAAGAAGATTATCCTTTAAAGCCTCATAAAGACCTGGGCTATAATTCCTTTCACTACAATCATATATTGCCCATGGCTTCTATGTTGTTTGATTATCTGGTTACTGATGCGTTTATCCGGTCAGAAGGAGCTATAAACTTTCCATCTGAGTTTATAGAAGGATATGCTTATCTCCAAAGTAAGTTTTATGGCCATAAACCCGGTGAATTTTATGAAAGAAAAGCCAGTTTGTGGATGCCTGAGAATTTAGTGAGATCATCATCTGTTGAGCTGAATTACCTATCGGCCCGGAGTGATGAAAGCTTATTGGTTGCTTTCATGAATCAATCGGATGAAGTGATTAAAGCCGATATCTCTTTCAACAACCAGGTTTTGAATCTGGATCCACAGAAGAGATATGAAGTGGTTGTTTGGATTGACAATGAGAAGCAGGGGCTTTTGACAATGGAAGGTGGCGAAATTGAAATTGTTGTTCCGAAAAAAGGATTAACAGTTATTGAAATAAAAGATGTTGAAATAGAGGCCAATTTTCAAAATCAAATCCTTGGAGAAAAACCATCCTGGGAAAACGGATACAAAGAATATGATGTTGGCAACGCACGCTTTATAATATTGAATGTCGGTTCTTTAGATACCAGAGCCTATGTTTACTTAAGGGATGATGACTCAAAGTTTAAAAAAGTTGAACTTTTGGAAAAGCTTGAAAACGGAACCATAATCAGCCATATTGATGCATTCTTTCCTTATGAATTTACTTTGGACGTACCCTTAACTGATGATGAAATTACACTGAAGATTATCGGAACAACAATTGAAGGTGATACCATCTCAGGAGATTGGATTAGTTTGACAAAGAAATAAAGATGATGAAAAAGTTTGTATTGTTTGCTTTGGTTATGATTCTGATGACATACAGTTCCTGCGCACAGAAAATGAATGCCGTTCCTCCCGGAGAATTGGATATTCAATCCATGATTCAACCCATTCCTCAAACAGCCAAATTCATTAACGACACCTTTGAATTGAAAGATGGTAACTTTAGAATGCAGATTGATAAAGCGAATTTGAGTTTTGGCTTCATCCGTAAAAATGGGGAAATCCTTGTTCCAGGTGATCCTATATCAGGATTGTTTATTAACGAAATCCCCGTTGTTAGTGCGGAAGTTCATTCAAAATCAGCCAATAAAATAATTTTCAATGCTACAACGAGAAAAGGAGAAAAAGCTTTGGTAGATATCACTTTCGAAAATGGCGTTGCAAAATTTTCTGTGTCTCCTTCATTTGGAAATAGGAATAACGTTTCGCTTCGATTAGGAGGAATGCCGGTAGCTCATGGCTTGGGCGATGCTGGTGCATTTGGAGAGAGTTTCAATTTAGTTGAAGAAGAAGCAAAAACATTCGATATTGTAAACAACGGAGGCACAAAACGTTGGTTAAGTACATTTACAATATTTCCAAAAAATCAATTTGCGGGTGTGTTTTTCAATAGAGGGAAAAAGAGTGTTGTTCTTGGCCCAAATACCTATCAGTTAAATTCTCAAACTGAAGGTGAAGCCACGTTTTATTTTATTATTGGTTCGAACGAGGAAATCTATTCTAACTTCAAAAAGATTAGAAATCAGTTGGGCTACGAAGATATTAAACCCAAATCCAGATTGTTCGAACTGGGCTGGGAATCGTGGGATGCATTGGGTTGGAATACAAGTCAGGAAACCGTAAAAGAGATTTTGGCAAAGTTCCATCAAGAAGGTTATCCGATTCGTTGGGCAGTTACCGGTTCCGGATTTTGGGATGAAGGCGGTACAACTACCAGCTTTGGGAAGTTCGGACCAAAATTTCCAAATCCGGTTGAATTGAGAGACTGGATGCACAAAAATGATATATACTGGATGATTGGCTTGCGCACCAATTTAGTCCCTTCGGGCGGGCCATATTACCCGATAACTGAAAAACGCGACAAAAACCTAAAAGTAAGTTCGTTTTACGGGAATGATTTATCCGACGAAGCTTTAGCTAAAAACTTGCTATTGACTGATAAAGCAGGAAAACCAATTAAAATTACTTCCAGTATTTTTCCTATTGTCCCCTGTTATTTAATTGATGGAACCAGACCAGGAGCTGCAAGTTGGTTTCAGAAAAATTATGCGAAGTGGAAAGTTGATGGTATTAAAGAAGATACCATGATGGATTTGGGTGAAGAAACTACAATATTCAATAAACCAATTGCTAAAATTGCTACTGAAGGTGCTTTCGTGATGGCAAGGTGCGGAGAGTTTTCTGCTCCGGGGACTTTACTTCGAATCAACGATACCAGAGTTGGAGATATGTCGAAACGAGCACCAATAAACTACCTGCAATATGCAGCATGCGGTGCCCCTAACGTTTATTCCGATGTTGCCGGGATTCATAATATCCAAAATTTGAACGAAATAGATGCTTCCATTCGGCATTCATGGCTACTTTCTCTAACAGCGGGAATGGCTGTTGGTGCTTTTCCTGATAAGTGGGCCGAGGGAAAACGAACTGCTTTTAAAAAAGCTATCGATTTTCATTATTCGCTGGTACCGTATCTTTATAGTGCAGCTATGAAATCGTATGAAACAGGATATCCATATACCTTAACTCCAATGAGTATTGCATTTCAAAATGATGAGAATGTTATGGAACTGGGAAATTTTCAGTGGATGATTGGGAAATCAGTTTTGGCAACTCCAATCCTGAAAAATCACAAAAGCGGTAAAATGGACATTTATTTACCTGAAGGAAAGTGGTTCGACTGGGAAACGCAGGAAGAATTTATGGGGCCTCGCATATTAACTGATTACAAGATAGCTTTGGACAAAGCACCATGTTTTGTTGGTGGAGATGGTATTGTCTTACTACGAGATTCTGGTAATGAGAATTTGAAAGTTCGGTTATACGCTGTCAATAAAAAAGCCAAAGCAGAATTTTTCTCCTTGGAGAATTCAAACAAATATGAAATTGAAGTTTTGGAAACTGATTTAAATAAAGCTGAGGTTTGGGATAATACCTCCAAACAGAAAATAGATTATCAGAAAGAGAAAAATTACATAGAATTTGAGATTGTCGAAGGAAACAATTATAGTGTTAGGTAAATTATGTCATGATTTTTTAAAATAGTCGAATTATAAAAAACGTCAATAGAAAAAGATACAAATGAAAAAAATAGCATTGATTACTTTATCCGGCTTTTCGTAATATTTGTTTCCTGTTCGCAAAAAAAGAGTGTTCCTCCGGGTGAATTGGATTTTGCTTCAATTATTCAACCCATTCCTGCGACGGCCAAATTCATCAACGACACCTCCTACATCTATTGAAAGAAAAAATCAATTCAACTAAAATCGAAATGGTAACAGCCGATGTTCGCCGGTTTGTTATAAACCCTCAGGAGCTGGATATTTGGTCCACAAATTATTTCTTGCAAATCACTGATAGGATGAGAATTGAGTCCCGGCAATCTATCATAAAATAATTTACTGCATGAGAACCCGTATTTCGATATTCAACCTGCTCTTGCAAATCGCATTGTTTTCAAATGCTATCTGCAATCAGGAGAAAGCTGGATATTAAGACATCAATCCATAGAAACTGGAAACGTTCCCGGAAAATGGAAACGTTTCCGGAAACGTTTCCGGGGATTTTATGTAGGAAATAGAGTGAAATCAGCGACATAAATAGTAGATTTAGAGCATTCAGGACATTTGAATTCAGGCAAT
>CAYMXK010000094.1:0-13470 GCA_964393915.1 uncultured Prolixibacteraceae bacterium | reverse complement strand
TTCAAGTAATTACTTTTAAAAAGTAGGAAAATGCCAAAAATGAAAACCAATTCGGGAGCAAAGAAGAGATTCAAGCTCACCGGAACAGGCAAAATTAAGAGAAAACATGCTTACAAAAGTCACATCCTGACAAAGAAAAGCACAAAGCGGAAGAGGAATCTGGGTTACTGGACAACCATTGATCCTACCAATCTTTCGAATGTGAAGCTTTTGTTGAACATGAAGTAATTAATTTTCAATTTTAGAATTTAAAAAGTTATTAACCTGGTGATTGCGCTATAAGTCCCGCAAAGATGGGCGCCAATTATCAAAAAAAGAAAAAGTATGCCAAGAAGTGTAAATCATGTAGCATCACGGGCCCGGAGAAAAAGATTATTGAAGTTAACAAAAGGTTACTTCGGCTCCCGTAAAAATGTTTGGACAGTTGCAAAGAATACCTGGGAAAAAGGACAGCAGTATGCTTACCGTGACCGTCGTCAGAAAAAGAGAAATTTCCGCTCACTCTGGATACAGCGTATCAACGCTGCAGCCCGCCTTGAAGGGATATCCTATTCGCAGTTGATTGGTTTGATGAAAAAGGCAAGCGTGGATATCAACCGCAAGGTTCTTGCCGATTTGGCCATGAACCACCCTCTGGCTTTTAAAGCTGTGGTGGAGCGGGTAAAATAAAACATCGTTCAGGTGAAATAAATATGGAAGAGCTGTCCCGGAAAACCGGGGCGGCTTTTTTCATTACAGGTATCTATTAAATCGCTTTTTGTGTACTTTGTGAAATACCTGGTGCCCTTCGTGGTTAAGAATTCATTTGTTTTCAAATCAGTTTATTGTCATTAACTCACATTGATTCTAAATAGTGTATCACGGTTGGAATAAATAACTTTATTTCATATAATTGAGGTGAAAGATTGTTCCCATTTCTCTGATAATCCGAAACTCATTGTAATAACCGGTTAGACCATGAAAACATTTAGAAATATAGAAATCAGGAATCTCTGATTAACCTTATCTGTTATGAAATCTAAAACCAACTTCAGATGGGTGATTGTCGCCCTGCTATTTTACGCGACAACCATTGTATACTTTGACAGGGTAATACTGGGCATACTGGCTCCGTTCATCTCTTCGGAGGTTGGCTGGACGGAGCAGCAGTACAGTTATGTCGTTTTTTCCTTCCAGCTGACCTATGCCATCGGCCCTTTCATCATCGGATACATAATAGACAGACTGGGAACCCGCTGGGGCTTCTCCCTGGCGGTGATTGCCTGGAGCCTTGCCAGTCTTTCTCATGCAGCCGCCCGCAGTTGGATAGGATTTGCCATTGCCCGCATGGGATTAGGCATTGGTCAGTCAGCGAATTTTCCGGCCAGCATCAAAACGGTTGCCGAATGGTTTCCTCAGAAGGAGAGGGCATTGGCCACAGGGGTTTTCAACGGCGGATCCAACATGGGACAGGTGCTGGCTCCACTGCTGATCCCTGTTGTTCTCTACTTTTTTAAACAGTGGCAGTATGTGTTTGTGGTTTCCCTGTTTTTGAGCGGTAGCTGGCTGGTCTTGTGGTTGTTGTTGTACAGTGTGCCCGGTAAAAGCCGCTTCACCAACGATTTGGAACGCGCATACATCGGCCAGGATGGAAGTGAACTTGAAAAGGTAAAGATTCCCTGGATAAAACTGGCCACCTTTCGCCAGACCTGGGTGATCGCCCTGGGGAAAATGTTCGCTGATCCGGTCTGGTATTTTTACCTTTTCTGGGGAGCTAAGTTTCTTCATGCCCGGTATGATGTAAACCTTGCCGGACTGGCTCTTCCTTTAGTGATCATTTATGTGGTAGGTTACGGAGGCGGAATCGCCGGCGGCGCGATGTCATCCTGGCTGATAAGAAGGGGAAAAACCCCCAATTTTGCCCGGAAGATAACGATGTTGTGTGGTGCCCTGCTGGTTTTGCCGGTAATGCTGGTGCCCTTTGTTGACTCCCTGTATATCAGTGTGGGATTAATCTCTATTGGAGCAGCCGCCCACAACTCATGGTCAGCCAATATCTTTACCATAGCTTCTGATATATTTCCCAAAAAGGTAGTCGGATCAGTTATTGGTTTCTCCACCACGGTGAGTTCTTTTTTCTCCATGGGAACCTCCCTTCTGATCGGATACGCGCTGAGTGAAGCCGGCACCGAAGGGTATGTTTTTCCTTTCGTCATTGCCGCATTCGGCTATCTGGCCGGGATAGGTGTAATTCATCTGATTTCACCGGCCCTGAAACCCGTCTCCATTGGTGCGTAAGCATCTGCTCATAATTTATACATACCAAATGAATTCAAGAGAACGAATATTAAAGGCACTTGCGCATGAAGAACCCGACCGGGTGCCTTTTGACCTTGCCGGAACCACCTGGTCCGGTATAGCTGCTGTTGCCTATGCCAACCTGCTGAAGCACCTTCAACAGCCTGAAGAAACGCCTGATTGGGCTGATGTGGTACAGCAAATCGTAGTCCCTTCAGAAAAAATGCTGGATCGCCTTCGTTCAGATACACGGGGATTGCGGCCGTTAACCAGTCACAACTGGGAGGTTTACGAAAAGCTGACCGATGCGGGGGAGAACTGGGAATATGTGGATGAATGGCAGTTCACACACCATTTCCCTAAGCAAAACGGACATTGGTTTTCGCTTGTGAAACATCCCATGGAACATTTGGATCCCCCCGGGGCCAGGGACATTGTTGCGTTTTCATGGCCTCAGGCTGCCGACAAACGGCGGATTGCAGGGCTGCGTGAGCAGGCGCTGAGGTACAGGGAGCAGGGGAAAATTGTGGTCATCAAAGGATTATGTGCAGGTATTTTTGAAATGCACCAAAGGGTGAGAGGAATGGCCAATGCCATGCTGGAACCCTTTATATACCCTGAATTTTCGGATTTACTGGCCGGGAAAATTGCTGACCTGAAGATCGAATTCTGGGAAATGGCCCTGAATGAGTTGTCAGATGTGGTGGACATTGTTGCTGAAGGCGATGATTATGGCACCCAGGAATCTCAGCTGATTGATCCCGATCATTTCAGAATGTTCTATAAACCCCATATGGCCAGGGTCATGGCTGCCATCAGGAAGAAAGCCCCGCAGGCGAAAATCATGTTCCACTCGTGTGGAAATGTGCGGCCCATTATTCCTGATTTCATAGAAACTGGTGTTGAAATCCTAAACCCTGTCCATATTACCGCTGCCGGCATGGAACCCGTGCAACTCAAAAAGGATTTTGGCAAGGATGTGGTTTTCTGGGGTGGGGGAATCGACACCCAGCATGTTTTGCCTTCGGGTTCGGCTGATGATATCGCTGCCCATGTAAAAAGAAGCCTGGATGCTTTGGCTCCGGGGGGTGGTTTTGTCTTTGCCACGGTACACAACATCCAGAGTGAGGTTCCACCGCAAAATATAATGATGATGTGGGACACACTTATGCAGTCCGGAAAATATTAAATCCTGAAGTCCATCTGATAAGTTAAAAATGAGCTTTTCGGAGTATATTCAATATTAAACCAAATAATTATGAGACGACGAATATTTTTACAGCAGGCCGGAATGGCCTCCATCGGAGCAATAGTAATTCCAACGGTTGTTCCGTCCTCCGTATTCGGGAAAAATTCACCTTCCAACAGGATCAACATTGGTATGATCGGCACAGGAAGGCAGGCGATTAAGGTAAACCTTATGGATGGTTTTCTGAAGCTTGATAACTGCCAGGTAATTGCGGTCAACGATGTGGATGCATGGCGCATGGAACTGGGTGCAAAAACCATCAACGATTTTTATTCAGAAAAAAAAAGCTCTTCCTTTCAGGGGGTGAAATCATATGGTGATCACAGGGAACTGCTAAACAACAAGGATATTGATGCCGTAATGGTATCTACTACAGATCACTGGCATGCACCGCAAGGCATAGCAGCGGCCCTGGCCGGTAAACATGTCTGTATGGAAAAAGCCCTGTCGATAAGCTATTCACACAGCAAGGCGCTCGTTGAGGCCATCAGGGCAAAGAAAGTGGCCAACCGTCTCGACAGCGAGTTCCGTTCCTTAAAGCATTTCTGGAAGGCAGTGGAAGTGGTGCACAACGGACTGATTGGCAAGGTAAACCATGTGAAGGTGGGGGTACCAGCCGAATTAAGCGGCAGCGCCGTCGGACCTCAGCCTGAAATGAAGATTCCTGTGGAGCTTAACTACGACATGTGGCTGGGGCCTGCCTTCCCTGCTCCATACACCCAAAAAAGAGTGCATGATCCGGGAACTATCGATACCCGTCCGGGATGGCTAAGGATCAGTGACTATTGCAACGGTATGATTACCAACTGGGGAGCACATCTTTGCGACATCGCCCTGTGGGGCATAAAAAAGGAGTATGAATTGCCCGTGAAGGTGTCAGGCACCGGTACTTTCTCAAAGGGACTCTGGAATACCATCGAATCGTTTGAAGTAAACTACCGGTATGAGGATGGCCTGACCATGAAATATTCTATTGACGAGCCCTATGTGAAATTTATTGGAGACAAAGGATGGATAAAGGTTGGCTATCCCAACAAAATGGATGCCAGTAACCCTGATTTTCTTAAGTTTGATGGCCCGGCAGGGAAAAGTGATTATTCAGGAACCTTGTCAGACAAGGCTGACTTCCTGAAATCAATTGAAACAGGTAAAGGATCCCTACAGCCAATTGAAGTGGGCCATAATGTTTACTTTACCACGCTGATGGGCCTGATTGCAGTAGAGTTGGGCCGGGAGTTGACCTGGAACAGCCGGCAACAGAAGTTTGTTGACGATACTGCTGCCAATTCGATGCTCCATCGTCCGTTCAGGGAAAAATGGCTCGACAGAAACGTAATCGACTGGATGCATAAATATCAGGAAGTAACTTTAAAGTAAACCAGACTGAATCGATCCATGATAAAAAATTACCATTCAGTATAATAATGACTATTAAAACAAAACAATATTATGAAGATGAACTTGATTAAATATTTAACCATTATTCTGGCAATAGTGTCGGTGTTTTCATGTAAAAGCGACCGGAAGTCGCTCGACAATGTTTTTTACGCATTTAATAATTGTGTCAGAACCCTGCCCGGTGCACCCGGTGAATTTGAAGCTCAGGCAGAGCTGATAAAGCAGCTGGGATTCGACGGACTGGCCGGACACGTGGAAGACAACTATTATGAACTACGTGCTGCCATGGACAAGACCGGACTAGAGATGCCGGAAATGTATATCGGTATGCATATTAAGGACGGGGCTATCTCGGTGCATGGTGAACTACTGAATATCCTGCATCACTCCAAAGACCGCCAGCTGCTGGTAGCCCTGCATTTGCACAACGATGGCTCAGTGGAAAGCAGGGAGGAGGCCGACCAGCTGTTTGTCGACGGAATTTCAGACCTTGCCGGTTTTGCAGCGCCACTCAATATTCAGATCGCTGTGTATCCACACGTAAATTTCTGGTGTGAAACCCTTTCCCATGCAACTGAACTGGCCAGACGGTGTAATATGGAGAACGTCGGGATTGTATTGAACCTTTGTCACCTCCTGAAAGTTGAAGGGGAAGCCGGATGGGAACAGAAAGCCATTGACGCCCTCCCCTGGCTTTTCATGGTATCGGTTAACGGGGCTGATGGCGGTGACACTCAGCAAATGGGGTGGGACCGATTGATCAGGCCACTGGGCGAGGGGACCTTCGATACATATAAACTGGTTAAGTTGCTGAAGGACAACGGTTATGAAGGCAAATTCGGGCTCCAGTGCTACAATATCAAACAGGATTGTGAAACAGCGTTGACAAAGTCAATGGAAACGTGGAATTCTTACCGCGAACGGTATAAACGGGAAGATTAAAAAAAATCGGCTAAATTTGGGCAGAAGCAAAAGATAAATTAAGATGAAACACAGTGTACTCCTTTTCTTTCTGGCCACCGGGGCATTGATTTTTACGGGATTTTTATCGGGCAGCAGAATAGCCATCCATAAAAACCATTTTCCCGGGAACCAAGGTGCAGAACCTGCAATGCACCCGACGAAGGGCATTGAAACCGCGAATTTGGACGAGTGGCCGGATTGGCGGGGCCAGAACCGGAATGCAATCTGGAATGAGCCAGGTGTTGTCAGTGAGTTTCCTGCTGATTCTCTTCCTGCAAGGTGGGTGGCTCCGCTGGGTTCGGGCTATTCGGGACCTACTGTGGCAAATGGCAGGGTATATGTGACCGACCGGTTCGAAGAACCATCGCCAACCGAGGGAATACTCTGCTTCGATGAAGCAACCGGCGAAAAATTATGGGAGCTCCGTTACGAATGTGAATATACCGGAATCGGCTACCAGGCTGGTCCCAGGGCTTCCGTTGTGATTTCCGGGGAGAAGGTCTATTCCCTGGGAGCAGTAGGGCATTTGTATTGTTTGCAGGCCGAAACAGGGGAGGTTATCTGGCAAAAGGACCTGAACAGCGAATACGGGATAAAGATGCCCGTTTGGGGCATTGCCGCAACCCCTCTCATATATGATGAGTTCATCTGCATTCAGGTTGGTGGCAGCAACAATGCCTGTATAGTGGCACTCAATAAAGATTCCGGACAGGAAATCTGGCGGAACCTGGATGATAAGGCCTCCTATTCAGCCCCCGTTTTAATAGGAAAGGGAAGTTCACGGGTTGTTGTAGTCTGGACGGAGGACCACCTTGCCGGATTGCATCCTCAGACAGGTGAAGTTTTTTGGAAAATCCCCTGGAAGTTGAGAATGGGCATGGGGATTGCCACGCCAGTCCTTTATGACGACTATCTTTTCGTAAGTGCTTTTTACAATGGATCTATGCTTGTGAGGCTTGGCGATGATTACCGTACCGTGGAACTGGTATGGAAACGCGAAGGTGAGAGTGAACGAAAAACCGATGCGCTGCATTGTGTGATGAATACCCCGGTAATTATTGACGGATACATATATGGGGTAGACAGTTACGGAGAACTAAGGTGCCTGGAACTTTTAACCGGCGACCGCGTTTGGGAAAACCTGGAGGCAGTCAGGAAAGACCGCTGGGCCAATATCCATTTTGTTCAGAACCACGAACGGATCTGGATGTTCAACGAACACGGAGAGTTGATTATTTCTGAATTACTCCCTTCAGGGTACAAAGAGATCAGCAGGGCAAAAATAATCGGGCCAACCAAGCTGCAGTTGCCGAGAGGTGTAACCTGGTCGCATCCTGCTTTTGCCGGTAAGCATGTGATTGTGAGGAACGACAATCAGTTGCGCAGCATCAGTTTATCAAAGTAATAACAGGTAATGACAGAAAAGAGCGTACTTTCAGAAGTCCTGGTACAACTTTCAGAAAGATCCGGAAAAGAGGTGGAATTGAAAAACTCATCCCGGATCGGGGGAGGGTGCATTCACCATGCCATGCGAATTGACACCACTGCAGGCAGTTATTTCCTGAAGTGGAACGACACCTGTGCCCCCGATATGTTTATCAGGGAAGCAGAGTGCCTCTCTGAAATGAAGAAAGCCCAACCTCACCCCCTGGTCATTCCGGAGATCATTCTGGCCAAAGAAGTAAATACAACGCCCGGATTTCTCCTGCTTGAATACCTTGAGGAGGGGATCCCTCCTAATGGAGAAGAAAACCTGGGAAGGGGACTGGCTCTTTTGCACCAATACAGAGGCGAAAAATTTGGGTTTCGCAACAATAATTATTGTGGTTTAACAAGCCAGGACAACAGCTGGCAGGAGAGCTGGCCGACATTCTTCGCAGAGCAGCGAATCGGGGCACTTGTGAATAAAATTAATGACTCAGGGGGCTTTACTACTGGGGATAGGCGGCTTTTTGACCGGCTGACAGATAAAATTCCGTCCATTCTTCCTGCAGGTAGCCAGCCGGCATTGATCCATGGCGATCTTTGGTCGGGCAACTATATGCTCACGGGAAGGGGACCCGCTTTGATTGATCCGGCGTCATATTATGCCGACCGGGAAATGGAAATGGGGATCATGACCCTGTTTGGAGGATTTTCGGGCCGTTTCATGGATGCATACAACGAAGCCTATCCGCTTTTGCCCGGCTGGAGATCGCGTAACCGGCTCTACCAATTGTACCATGTGCTTAATCATTATCTCCTGTTTGGGGGCAGCTACGGCAGTTCAGCCCTGGAGACAGCACGCTATTATGTATAGGGATAATACCTTTCCCAGGACACTATTTCGTCTAATGTTTTGCGCTTCTTCACCGGCGGTTCCGGGATGGCGAAGCCGGTAGGAACCATAACCAGGGGTTCCAGATAATCAGGTAATCCGAGAGTTTTTCTGCAAAGGTCAACGTCAAAATTACATACCCAGCAGGTACCCAGTCCAACAGCAGTGGCGGCGAGGGTAAGATGGTCGACAGCAATGGCCACGTCCACATCACCAAAATCTTTATTGTCCCTGATCCTTTTCCATGATTCCTTGTGATTTATGCAAGCCACAATAACCAGAGGAGCCGAAACGAACCAGGGCCGCGGATAGGCTTTTGCCAGGGCTTCGAGGCTTTGTTTCTGGGTGACTACAATAAAATGCCAGGGCTGATAATTTACTGCCGAAGGCGCAAGACGAACCATCTCCAGTACCTGAATGATTTTCTCCCTGGGCACAGGAACATTTTTAAAACTCCGGGCTGAAAAACGCCGGCTAATAACCTCTTTAAGTTCCATGATGTTTATTATTTTTTAAGTTTCTGTATTTCATTTATCTGACTTGATTATGCATGTTTCTGACGAAGTGCCCACGGAAATTTATTTGTGTCCTTTGTGCCTCCTTTGTGGTTCCTTGTGGTTCTTTGTGGTTAGGTTTTCATTTTTAACCACAGAGTTATTCTTAACCACAGAGGTTCACAGAGTATCCACAGAGGTGTCCACAGAGATTATTTTGAGGTTAGGATTTCATTTTTACCCAAAGAGTTCATAAAGTATCCACAGATATCCACACACTAAACTGGACAACGGGGTAAAGATAATATTTTTACAAATAATGCTAAAAATCATCCTTTCAGGTGTAACGCTTTAGATTGTTTGTCGTCTTATAGTCATAGTTACAGAAAACAATTTCTAAGTTAAACTAAAATTTTTCAGCCATGAAGAAAATTAAATTACTTCCCTTATGGGTAGTGGTGTTGTGCTTTGCCATGACCAATGTATCAGCCTCCGTCACCGGTGGCGATGTGACGAAATTTGAGATTTCAGTTGTTGACGATCTCTATCTTGGTACCAAATACGAAAAGGTATGGACCATCAGCTATGATGCCGCAAAAGCTCCGGTGACTGTTGTAAAACACAAAACCAGCAACGGGTTTGCCTATGCAGTACACAGTGAGTTTTTTGATGTGTGCTATTCGCAAAGCTCCGACGGTTTTGGGGTAAGAAAGCTGCGCAACTCTTTGTGCAACGCAGCCCCGGAAATAAGCAGGGCCGTGATCAACCCGGCTGAAATGGAACGTCAGCGAATCCTGACGCCCAACCGGGTGGATGACGATACTGCAATTGGACTGATTGCCAGTTATCTTCCATCATTGCTCAATCCGGCCTATACCCATTTGCTGAACTGACAGCAGAATCAATGCATGAAAAGCCACTCTGTTTGCAGGGTGGCTTTTCTTATGCCATTTTAACGGTTTTTAACTATATTCAAGGTTTGATCTGAGCAAATCCGCTTCGCCCTACTCTTCAACCTTCATATTATTTTGTACTTTTGCAACCTTTGTTTTAAAAACCAACGGAATCTGGGACGAAATGGAGTTACTGAAGAGAGCTTATATAATAGCACAGCGAAACCGCAAACGGATAGTTTTGCCTGAAGGAACCGACCTGAAGGTTTTGCGTGCAGCCGATATTGTATTGAAGGAAAATCTGGCTCATTTGATATTGCTCGGAAATCCGGATGAAATCAGAAGATCTGCCGATTCAATAGGCGTTGAAATCAACGGCGCTGAATTGCTGGATCCTTCTCAGCATCCCAATAAACTGAAATACGCCGAACTGATGGTACAAGTCAGGGAGGACAAAGGGCTTTCCAAAGAGGAGGCCTGCCGGTTGCTCGATGATCCGCTGGTATTTGCGCCGCTTATGATACTTCATGGTGATGCCGACGGTGAACTTGCAGGGGCACAGCACCTCACATGGGAGGTATTGCGGCCCGCGTTTCAGTATATCCGGAAACAACCGGGCATAAATTCAGTTTCGGGTGCGTTTTTTATGTTTGTGAACGATCCCCATTTTGGTCATGAAGGATTTCTTGTGTTCGCCGATTGCTCGGTAATTCCTGAACCTGATGCCCATCAGCTTGCAGAAATTGCCGTTCAAACTGCCAAAACAGCACGCCTTTTTCTGGGTACCGAGCCCAGGGTAGCCATGTTGAGCTTCTCCACGAAAGGAAGCGCATCCCATCCGCTGGTAGATAAAGTGGTAGAAGCCACCCGACTGGCAAGAGAAATGGATCCCCACCTGATAGTTGACGGAGAAATGCAACTCGAAGCAGCCATCATTCCCGAAGTGGCACTCCTGACTGCCCCCGGCAGTGAAGTGGCAGGCCGCGCCAATGTATTGGTTTTCCCCGGCCTTGAGTCTGCCAATATCGGGTACAACCTGGTACAGCGTCTGGCAAAGGCAGAGGCAATCGGGCCCGTATTGCAAGGCCTTACAGCTCCCATAAACCATATTTCCAGAGGATGCACAGTCAGCCAGTTGGTCAATATGATCACCGTAACCGCCATCCAGGCAATAGGCATGTCACAGAACTCGCTTTAGTCACCGAATCCGCAAATCAATCCTTACTTATTGTACCTCCCAAAATCATCTGCACCTGGAATGATAATTCAAAAATGACCCCCTGGTATGCTAACATTTTATATATGTAACCCGCTTCTTTTGCCTGAAAATGCACGATTTTCCATAACCAGAAAAAAAGATGATGACAATTGTCATACTTAACTGTTTTTCGATGTGGCCTCTTTAGGAGGGGGATTTTTTTTGACTATTTTTGTTATAGATTTTTCAAATAATATGTTTAAACAATACGCACAATATGGAACTGCTTAACCAAATTCTCGAAAATGCACGTAAAGTCAACAAGCGGATTGTTCTGCCCGAAGGTCTTGAACCCCGCACCATAAAGGCTGCAGGGATCATACTTAAGGAGAAAATTGCGCGGGTCGTTCTTTTGGGCAATCCCGATGAAATCAGGAAAAAGGCTGAGTCCCTGTCGGTGGATATAATCGGAGCTGAAATTACAGACCCCACCAATGACAGCCGTCGGGGGCACTATGCTGATCTGATGGTGGAAATCAGAAAAAGCAAGGGACTAACAAAACAGGATGCCCTGGACCTGCTCAACGACCCTCTCTATTTTGGAACTTTAATGATCAAGGCTGGTGATGCCGACGGTGAACTGGCCGGGGCCATCAATGCCACCGGAGATGTTTTAAGGCCGGCCTTCCAGTATATCAAAACCATGCCTGGTGTAAGTGTGGTTTCCGGGGCTTTCCTGATGTTTGTGAATAACCCTGCCTTCGGGCATGAGGGGATACTTGTGTTTGCCGATTGTGCGGTGATGCCTGATCCGGACGAAAGGCAGCTGGCTGAAATAGCTGTAACCACCGCGCAGACTGCCAGAGCGATTGTCGGTCTGGAACCCCGGGTGGCCATGTTAAGCTTTTCTACCAAAGGAAGTGCAAAACATGAAATGGTCGACAAGGTGGTGAATGCAACCCGTATTGCCCGAGAAATGGCTCCCTGGTTGAAAATTGACGGGGAACTCCAGGTGGATGCCGCACTCGTTGATGAGGTGGCACGTTTAAAAGCACCTGCAAGTGATGTGGCGGGAAAGGCCAATATTTTGGTATTTCCCACCCTTGAATCAGGAAATATAGGGTACAAACTGGTTCAGAGACTGGCCAACGCAGAAGCCATCGGGCCGGTCCTCCAGGGGATGGCCGCTCCGGTCAATGATCTTTCAAGGGGCTGCTCAGTAAATGACATTGTTATCATGGTCGCTGTTACGGCCAACCAGGCGGCTGCCATAATTTAAATTCTACAGATATGTCAAAGGAAATTATACACGAACCCATTGAGGATTTCGGGTTAAGCAAAAAGGGGAAAAGCACCAGCCTGTTTTCAAGGGTTGGAATTGTAGGTTGTGGCCTGATCGGGCAAAACCTGGCCCGCGTGGCAAGCTATTATGGGCTTGACGTGGTATTTGTGGAGGTATCACAGGAAAAAATAGAAGAAGCATTCACCGGCATTATTAAGATGCTTGACCACCGTATAGAGCACTGGGGGCTTACCACCAGCGAAAAACGGGCAATGCTCAGCCGGATCGAAGGAACTACCGACATAACCCAGCTTGCAGGGTGCGATATCGTGGTAGAGGCCATCCGGCCAGTAAACCGGGGTATGAAAATAAAGGAACGCAAGGAGATATTCATGCAGATTGAGGCTATTGTCGACAGGAATTGTATTATTGCCACCAATTCAGCCACTGTTGTTATCACTGAATTATCGTCTGACCTGCAGTACAGGGACCGTTGCGTCAGTATTCATTTCTTCGTTTCATCGCCTGAAGCCCGGATCATTGAGGTAGTAAAGGGACTTTATACCTCGGATGAAAGTTATTTCAAAGTATGCAAGTTTGTCAGCCAGATCAACCGGGCAATGGTGCCGGTGGATGAATCTGCCGGATTGATCAGCGTCCGGATTTTCGTGGTGTTGCTCAACGAAGCCTGTGAAATATTAATGGAGGGCGTAGCTACTCTCGAAGATGTGGACATGACCATGAAGATAGGATTTGGAATGCGCCTCGGTCCTTTTGAAGTTGCCGATAAAATGGGCCTTGACAAAATTGTGAGGTGGATGGAGAATATTTACGGAGAGTTTGGTGATGTGAGGTATAAACCCTCCCCAATGATCAAGAAACTTGTCAGGGCAAAACACACTGGAGTTTCTGTGGGACAGGGTTTTTACAACTATGATGAAAATGGTCAGAGAATACTTCAATCCAAAAGAACTTGCTAATCACTAAGGAAATTATACTATGAAGATATTGGTACTCAACTGCGGAAGCAGTTCAATAAAATACCAGCTTTTTGACATGATTGCCCGCGAAGTGGCAGCCAAGGGGGGTATAGAAAAGCTGGGAATGAAAGGTTCATTTCTGAAGCACCATCGAAAGGATGGCCAGGTAGTTATTTTTGAAGGGGAGATAATTGACCACAAAGCAGGCATAGAGTATATTCTGGGGGTGCTGACCAGCTTGAAGCACGGCTGCCTAAAGAGCCTGGAAGAGATCAATGCTGTAGGGCACCGGGTTGTTCACGGAGGAGAGAAATTCAAAGCGAGTGTATTCATAGATGATGAAGTCAAGTTTGAAATGGAGAAAAATATTGCCCTGGCCCCCCTGCACAATCCGCCCAATTTAAAAGGCATATTGGCCA
>CAYMXK010000093.1:0-13493 GCA_964393915.1 uncultured Prolixibacteraceae bacterium | reverse complement strand
TGAAACGCAACCAGCAATTCATCTTCCCGGAGGTTGTGCCCACATGGTTTTTCCACGTATACATGTTTTCCGCTCTTAATGGCCATCCATGTTCCGGGGGCATGCCAATGGTCGGGGGTGGCATTGATGAGCGCATCCACCTTAGGATCTTCGATGACCTTCCGGATATCATTTTCCAGTTTGGGCTTATAATCTATCAGTTTTGAAAAACGGACAGCAGCCTTCTCCCGCTGGCTTTTCATCACATCGCACAGATACACCAGTTCTACATTGCTCGATTTCAATGCAATGGGCTCTGTAAAGGCTCCCAGTCTGCGACCTAAACCGGCGATAGCCAGAAACATGCGGTCATTGGAGCCAATAATCCGGGAATAGCTGCGGGCCGACATGCCACTGCTCACTCCGGCCAGTGTTACGCCAGCTGCACCGGCAGAAACTTTCTTTAAAAACTCTCTTCTGTTGTTCATATCATCAAATTTTTCTTGTCAACATTTCAAGTACCCCTCGGGTATAACCAATAGATTCTGCCATTCCAGGCAGCGGGTCGTCGGCGTCCTTTTCAAATTCCAGGGCAACAATGCCATTGTATTTCAGATCAATAAGAGTTTGAAGGAAGCGTGGAATATCAATCACTCCCCGTCCTACTTCACAGGTAGATCCCTTGGCCGTAGCTTCCGTAACATCTTTGATATGCACATCAAGCACCCTGTCGAAATAGTCCTTCAAATCATCAGAAGGATCGCGGTCAATGCGTTTGGTATGGCCAATGTCAATACACAAACCCATGCGTTTATCCATGTCTTTGATCCGCACATAGGCGCTTTCGGCGCTTGGATAGAGTTTATCGCCCGGCCCGTGGTTATGAATAGCCAGCATTATATCGTATTGCTTTACTTTTTTCTCCACATAGGGAAGCAATTCGTGATTGGGCACCCCGATAATCATTTTGAATTTTGCATTTTTTGCATATTCAAATGCCCTGTCTACTTCAGCTTCGGTTTTCATATAGATCACCCCACCTCCATAGAGGGTCATAGATCTGTCGCTGACCATCTGAAGCGTTTTCCTGAATGTTTCGGCATCAGCATTTAAAGGCAGGTGAAAGTCTTTAAAGGAGATAAAATCCAGATCAAGTTTCCGGGTCATGTCAAGTGCCTTCTCGACAGGGAATTTCCGTAATGAGTAGGAGGCAACCCCTAATTGAAACAGCACTTTGTTTTCGGGACGGCTCTGAATGGCCGAAAAAGCCACAGAAGGCATTGCCGATGCAGCAACCCCCAGTCCGGACAGACGAATAAAGTTACGACGTGATGGCATCATTTTCTTATGTTTTAGTTTACCTGAAATTGATTAAAGTTCTCTGATCTTAATATTGCGAAAATGGACGAGGTCGTTGTGGTCCTGGAGCAGAATGGGGGCTTCCTCTGCCATGCCAAATCCTTCGGCTGCCGCAAATTTGCTGCGGGCTACCAATGCCCGGTAGATATTGTTGCCCCTTACATATTCGATTACTTTACGTCCATTGAGCCAATGTTCGATTCGGTTATCAGGGTGAACGACAATTGCACCGCGGTTCCATTCGCCCGGCTTATTAACAAAACGAGCTTCCGTTTCGGCGGGGATCAGGTCGTAAAGTGAAGCCAGAGTACGGTTGCCTGCGGCACCTTGTTTGGCATCGGGATGTTTGGCATCATCGAGAACCTGGTACTCCAGGCCAACGGAAGGACCGTTATTTCCGGTAAAATATTTGACACCGCTGTTGGCGCCTTCACTCATATTAAAATCGAAGCGGAGCTCAAATGTCTTAAATTTTTCAATTGTCGCGATATCACCGCCACGTTTCGAACCCGGGCCTTCATTGGCCACTACAGTAAGGTTCCCATTGCTGATATTCCATCCGGTTTCAGGGAAAGGACTGCCTTTGGCACTTTGCCATCCGGCAGAGGTTTTGCCATCAAACAGAAGTTTGAATCCCTGCTTCTTTTCACCATCACTCAGATTATTGGGGAGCAGGTTTACTATATAAATATCCTCGAATGGAGCAGGTTTAAGGTTTTTGGTTTTTATGCGGATGTTTCTCCATCTGATTTTGAGACCGTCGAGTTCCTTGCGGTTGATGGAATGCACCTGCAGGGCAATAAAACCGGAAGGGGTCATGTCGTCGATGAGCCAGGCAGCGGGAACGCCGTTGAGCCAGGTGCGGATGGAGGGACCAATGGCCTCGATTTTGTATTTGTTCCACTCCCCTTTTTTGAAGGCAGGTTTTGCCTCGGGATTAAGATCTAGCGGATATAGCCATCCTCTTCTTGCTTCGTCAAAAATACCGGCAGACCAGCGGCGGGCCGAAGGGTCAACTTCGCACTGATAACCATGAACCCGGCCGTTGTTATATTCTTGAAGGCTCTGGCTCCGGAACTGTATACCGGAATTAACATCAGCTTCAAGCATCATCTCCAGTTCAAGCACAAAATCGCCATAATCCTTTTCGGTAGCTAAAAATGAATTGGGTGTGTTTAACAAAGATGTACCCACAATTTCGCCATTCACGGCTTCATACTTTGCCTTTCCGTTCAGTTGTTTCCAACCCTTAAGATCCTTCCCATTGAATAAATTTTCCCAATCACCGTCGGTTTGCGCAAAAGCACTGAAAACCATCAGTGACACCATCAGAAATGAAATTAAACGTCTCATAATTCTTTTATAATTAATTGTTTTGGACTAAATCTTTGTTCCGTGTACGATAACGGCAACCACAAAAATAACCATTTTTTCCTCTTAGCAAAGATGTTTTACAACAGAAAATTTCCACACCTGCAAAACCCTTGCCCAACATCAACATATCCGGAAAAATTTGTTTAAGTTTGTCGGTATCAAATAAGTTTTTTCTGTATAAATACAAATGAAAACTTTACCACGAAGGGCACCAAGTATTTCACAAAGCACACAAAGTAATGTATATGTGGACTTTATATTGTATTCCTTTGTGCTCACTTTGTGGTCTATGCGGTTAAGAGTAGGTTGAAAATCATGAAACATTCTTAACTTAACGACATTGAAATACATATCTAAAAGTGTGATGCCATATGAAATTCAGGAAACTTCAGCTTACCGTTATTATTTCAGTTTTGATACCGCTTTTCGTTTTTTCACAAAATGAGAAGGAGTCTCCGGTCTTTGTTCCCTACTCAGGTCAGGCCGGGAAAGATGTAATTTGGGTGCCTACACCATCAGGCCTGGTAAATGCCCTGCTCGACAAGGCCAGGGTGGGTCCCGGTGATATCCTGGTTGACCTCGGATCGGGCGACGGCCGCTTTGTAATTGAAGCCGCCAGACGCGGAGCCATGGCAACCGGTATTGAGTTTAACCCCGAAATGGTTAACCTATCGGTACAAAAGGCAAAAAAAGAAGGACTGAGTGACAGGGCAAAGTTCCTGAACATGGATCTTTTCGACTATGATCTTTCAAATGCCACCGTAGTGTCAATGTACCTGCTTTCCGAACTCAACCTGAGGCTTCGTCCGAAACTGCTCGATTTAAAACCCGGCACCCGTATCGTCTCAAACACCTTTAACCTGGGAACATGGATGCCGGATGCAGAAATCTCCCCTAACCCAAACCAGATTGACAGTGAAGAGAGTGAAAGTTCCTATAATGCCTACTCCACAGGGTATTTCTGGATAGTTCCGGCAAAAGTTGAGGGTACATGGGAGTTCAGGGATGGGCATTTAAACATTTCCCAGAATTTCCAGACGTTCCATGGAAATTTCATTGATAACGGCAAATTACACCGTATTGAAGAAGGAAAACTAACAGGCAGTGAAATATCCTTCACCATCGGGGGAGTCAGGTATACTGGCAAGGTCAATGATGGCAGGATGGACGGTTCATATATTGATGGCAGTTCAACCATCAAATGGCAGGGAAAAAAAATATCAGATAAATAAGTTAAAAGACCTTGCCATTTAAAAGCATTCGAAATTAATGCCTCCACCCGCAAAACAGGGATGGCAGAAAATTCTTATCTTGCGCCCCGACTAACTTATATGGATATTGCAGAAGAAGTTAAATTTTAATTCAAAAAATATGAAATTCAATGAATCTTCGCGCCGGCTATTTCTTAAAAAGGCGCTCGCCCTATCGGCAGTCACGGTAGCCCCGGGCATCCTCACCCAACAGTTATCGGGCAAAACATTGCCCGTGAACAAACTTGCCAGCCCCAACGAGCGGGTAAATCTTGCCTGTTGCGGGATAGGATTCAGAGGAGGAGAAATTATCAATTCCCTCTACAACACAGGGTTAGCCAATATTGTAGCCTTGTGTGATGTGGATATGGGTGCACCACACACTCAGAAAATCCTTGAAAAGTTTCCGAATGTTCCACGTTTTAAGGACTTCAGGAAAATGTTCGACGCCATGGGCAATCAAATTGAGGCAGTATCGGTGGGTACTCCCGACCACTCCCATTTCCCCATTTCAATGATGGCCATGGCTTTGGGAAAACATGTGTATGTGGAGAAACCCCTGGCACGAACCTTTAATGAGAATGAGCTGTTGATGAAGGCAGCCGCAAAATACAAGGTGGCCACACAAATGGGTAACCAGGGGCACTCAGAAGGCAACTATTTTCAATTTAAGACCTGGGCTGAAGCAGGAATCATCAAAGACGTAACCGCGATAACGGCTCATATGAACTCAGCTCGTCGCTGGCACGGCTGGGATCCAAAAATTACAAAATTCCCGGCAGCCCAACCCATCCCGGAAACGCTCGACTGGGATTTATGGCTGGCGGCAGCACCTCACCATGACTACCAGAAAGATTTTGTCAACGGCCAATGGCGCAGTTGGTATCACTTCGGATTGGGCGCACTGGGCGACTGGGGAGCACACATTATTGACACGGCACACGAATTCCTGAACCTGGGATTGCCAAATGAAATTACCTCACTGAAGGCTGAAGGCCATAACCAGTTTTTCTTCCCTATGTCATCCACCATTTTGTTTAAGTTCCCGGCCAGGGGAAATATGCCTCCACTTGACATTACCTGGTACGACGGCGTGAACAATGTTCCAGCTGTTCCTGAAGGGTACGGGGTATCGGAACTCGATCCGAATATTCCGCCACCAAGTACAGGCCAGATTCAACCTGCAAAACTTAATCCGGGTAAAATTATTTACAGCAAGGAGCTGACCTTTAAAGGTGGATCGCACGGTAGCACGCTTTCTATCATTCCTGCTGAAAAAGCCAAGGACATGGCATCGAAATTGCCTGAGGTGCCGAAAAGCCCGTCCAACCACTTTGCCAACTTCCTGCTTGCCTGCAAGGGACAGGAAAAGACCCGTTCTCCCTTTGAAATTTCAGGACCGCTAAGCCAGGTCTTTTCACTTGGAGTGCTGGCACAATGGACGAATTCAAAGCTGCTGTTCGACAGGAATACAAAGCAAATCACCAATAACAAGGCAGCCAATGACCTGCTTGTTGGCCCGCCCCCACGAAAAGGCTGGGAAGAATTCTACAAAGTGTAAAAAATTAAATCGCCCCGGCAGCAATTGCCGGGGCGATTTAATTTTGATCTTCATTGAAGAAACTTATTTCTTTTTCGTTGTGGCTACAACGCCCCTGAAATAGCCAATTGATTCAGCTATGCCCATGAACGGGTTATCCATGTTGCGTTCATGTTCCAGGCTGCAGACACCTGTATACCCGACTTTGCGCAACATTTTCACAAACGCCGGATAATCAATAATACCACGGCCGATTTCTACGGAGTATCCCAGTTTTTGGGCGGCAGTAACGTCTTTGATATGAATATCAAAAATGCGGCTGTGATATTTCTTCAGGTCAGCCACCGGATCTTTCCCGTTGCGCAGGTTGTGCCCGATGTCGAAACACATGCCGATGCGCGGGTCCAGATCTTTTACATTCTTCCAGATATCGTCGGCATCAGGATAAAGAGCGATATCGGGGCCGTGGTTATGTATGGCATATTTGAAGTTATACTCTTTTACCTTTTTATCCACATACGGCAGCAATTCGTAATTGGGGACTCCCACAATCAGGTCAACTCCTACCCTCTTTGCGTAGTCGAAAGCGCGGTCGATCTCCGCCTCTGTTTTCATATAGATTGGACCTACCGCATAACCAATTACACCATATTTTGCACATTTTGCATGAAAGGCAGCGATTTCTTCAGCCGTACTTTTAAAAGGAAGATGAAAATCCTTAATGCAAAGATACTTAACATCACATCGTTGCAATGTTTCCAGGGTTTTATCCAGATCAAACTTATTAAAAGTGTATCCTGCTACACCCAGTTTAAATTTTTCGCCGGTTTCAGGTGCAGGTTGCGGGGCCGGGCGTTCCTGCTGCTGTGCGATTGTAACAGATGCAGTCATTAACAAAAGGAACAAAAAGGTCATAATCTTTCTCATAATTCTCGTATTAAAATTGAAAATTGATTTTTTACAAAACTAAGAAAATATTGACGAAATCAAGCCCGGCTGAGAAACCTACCTCTATTTGAGCAGCTTTCTCAATCCGTCGCCCAACCGGTTGATGGTTTTCTGCAGTTCTTCCTTGGTCGCATTTTTGACCTCCTGCTTCACCAGATTAGTGGCATCGGACAAATCTACCTTAACCTCGGGATTGTTAACCGGTCCGGAGATGGCAATTCCCACAGGAATCATCTGTATATTTTTCTGACCAGGCAGCATGCCCAGGGTATTTTCAATATTCTTGCTCAGCGCGTCACGGCTAACTAAAAAACCTATCTGCATTTCGATCAGGTTTTCCACGTTGAGGCGACCTGCAAATATTGCCTGCTGGCCGGCCACTTTGGTTTCGAAAGGCTTCAATACCAGATTGCCGTTCTCAATGGTGAAATTGGCCACAAAATCATCGATCCGCAGGTCGCGCAGCTTTTCCTCATTAAGTACACTCTTTATCTTATTGAAGACCGGTGAATTTAAAACCTGCACGTTGGCAGACTGAAACAAGCCCGAACCGTTTAAACTGGGCATAATCAATTCCATGCCTTCATTGAGCTGTCCTTTCAGCTTGAGGCTTGAACTGAAACGGCCCTTGCTCTGGGCAGCAATAGGCAGGTAATTCCTTATCAGTTTCAATGATTGAAATGCCGTGGGAATATCAAAATTGATGAGATCGATGTTCATATCGACCTTAGGTTTGTTTTCAACGGTATTGGCATAGGAACCTGCAAGCCGCAATTCTCCGTCGAGCAGGTTCATATTAACTCCCCGCAGGTCCATGATACCATCATTTATTGTAAACTGTCCGTTTATGTTACTGATATTAAGCCTGTCGTAGAGGGCACGTTTAACATCGGCACGCACCGACAGATTAACCAGCTTTGGCACCTCAAAAGCGGTAACCTCAGTAGCTGGTGCTGGCTGGGTTGCAGGTGCAGCAGGTGCAGCAGGCGGGGTCTTTTCTACCTGAAGTTGCATCAACTCATTCATATTGAGATAATTGCTGTTTAACTGCATAGTACCCTGCAGTGTACCACCTGAAAAGAAGTAGGGATAATAATCTGTAATTAAACCAGACAGGGCCATATCGCTCTGTCCGATCTTCATGTCCATCTGCCGGAGGTTGATTTTATCGGGTGCAAAATCGAGCTGTCCTGCGGTTACATAAACAGGTTGGGTAAAATCCTTGTTATTAAAGACAAAGTTGTTCAGCACAATGGCACCGTCTGTATGAATCAGTTCGTACTTTTTATTCTCAATGGCAGAATAATTGCCCCTCATCGCGAGGTTAACATCCAGCAATCCGGCTATATCCAGGCTGTCAAGCGGCAAGGCACCTTTCAGGTGGTCAAAATTGAGCCTGCCTTCAATTTTTCCGTCGAAACGCAGATCTTCGAGCAGGTTACTGAGCTGTAGGTTAAAATCCATCGGGTTGTTCCTGATTTCAAAATGGCCATCGGAGATGCTCATAGTGGTTTTATTGAAACTGCCCTGCGGTTTATTTACCGCCAGATTGGCCGAAATATTTTTTATTTCTTCGGGCATTCCGGCATACTGTGCGTTGCCTCCGGCCAGTTTCAGCTGTATAATAAGGGCAGGGTACGTTTCTTCAAAATAGAACCCTTTAAATGAGCCGGCAAATGATGCGTTGCCTGTGGCCGTTAAATCTTTCAGATACGATTCATAATCGGGCGGTGTGAGAGCAAGAATCTCACCCAGGGTGGAGGCACGTGATGCAAAATCCAGATCGAAATGGATGGTATCATTGGGCATCGAGAACGATCCTTCAAGAACCAGAGGAAGGTTATTGACCAGAAGCTCACCTTCTGTAAAACGGAAATCCATCGTTTCATAATTGATATCGAGCCGTGAGCTTATTCCGAGTCGGGTTTTTGAGATATAATTGGAACCGTCGTATACCAGGTTAAATTGTTCGGCTTTCCCTTCGGCTTTCAAATTGGTTTCGGAGCCATACATCCGGCCATCGAGCACCATGTCAATTCCATTCAATACAAGCTCCATCGGAAGGGTTTCATCAAAATAGGTTACACTGGCATTATTAATCTCTATTTTACTCAATTGCAATCCGAAAGTGCCTTCACTACTGGTTCCGGTATCCTCCTCTTCAGGAAAGATCTGCCAGTTGACCTGATTTTCAGCTTTTACCAGCAATCTGAGCCTGGCCTGATCAAGGATAATCTCGTTAATGGTGAGATCACCCGGAGTAAACAGGTCCATTAACCCGAAGGAAGTTCGCAGGGACTTAAGCTGCAAAAGCGTATCCGCGGAAAAAGCCCCTTTTCCGGTCACCACGACATCCTTTAGACTTAGGCTGGCTTTGGGAAAATCCTTTATAAGTGACAGACGGAAATCCTTAAACTCCAAAGTAACATTCAGGTTTCGATTGATGGTAGTACGTGTTTTTTCGAGCAGCGCATCGCGAAAAACGAACGGTATGGCTACCAAAATGCCCAAAAGAACAACGAAAACAATACTTCCTATTAATAATCCCTTTTTCATAATATTTACAATTACAATAATTCCGACAGAATAAGTTTACGCAGGAGTTGCAAAGCAGTTTGCGATGAACGCAAAATATTTCTTTCCCTGTTATTTCCAAAAACGAATTTCTGTGCAATAAATTTTGTTGGACCTGCAGCAGCAATCCAGACTGTGCCAACCGGCTTCTCCTCTGAGCCGCCATCAGGACCGGCAATTCCGGTGGTTGCCAGTGCATAATCACTGTTTAAAACTTTCTTTACCCCAAGCACCATCTCCCTGACTGTTTGCTCACTAACGGCACCGTATGCTGTCAGGGTTTCGGAAGAAACACCCAGAACATTCAATTTTATTGAATTGTCGTAGGCTGTAATACATCCCTTGTACCATCCTGAAGCACCCGGAGTTAAAGTCAGGAGGTGCGAAATATAACCCCCGGTGCAACTCTCGGCCACAGCCAGTGAGGCCCTTTGCTCCTTCAGCATCGCGCCAACCGACCTTGCCATTGTATCGTCATCGTATCCGTAAATCTCCGAGGGCAACAATTGCCGGAGCAGTTCAACCTGGCGTTCCATCTCCCTTCTCAACATTTGCACATCGCTCCCGATAGCGGAAAGCCGCAGTCTCACCGACATCGGGTTGGGCAGGTAGGCCAGTCTGATAAAAGAAGGCAGATTGTTCTCCCACTCTTCGAGTCTGATGGCAAGCATCGACTCAGGCACTCCCTGTGTAAGGACAGTTTTATGGATAATGACCTTTACCTTTCCGGAGGTCAGGAGCCTGGGTATAATCTGCGTGGTCACCATCGATTTCATTTCGAAGGGCACACCTGGCATTGATACAAATATGGTGCCGCTGCGTTCAAACCACATGCCGGGGGCTGTTCCCTCCATATTATGGATCACGGTGCACGTTTCAGGCACCAGTGCCTGATCCTGGTTGAGCTTGTTCAGGTCAATACCTCTTTTTGTAAATCTTTCCCGTATCTGTTCATATGTGGCTTCATGAAAAACCATTTGCGTACCGAAATAGTCGCAGAGTGTCCTTTTGGTTATATCGTCCTTTGTAGGTCCCAGCCCGCCGGTCATCAGCACCAGATCAACCTTCTGCTCCGCGTTGGCCAATGCTTCCATGATGTGGTCCCTGTCGTCATGCACGGAGGTTATCTGGAACACCTCAATGCCCGCAAGGTTTAGCTGCTCTGCAAGCCACGCCGAATTGGTATCGATGACCTGGCCGATCAGTATTTCGTCGCCAATGGTAATAATTTCTGCTTTCATCTTTTCTCCAGTTTATATAAATGATTGAGCCTTTGTAACAAAGGAGGATGTGAATAGTTGAAAAAGACATACGCAGGGTGAGGCGTGAGGTTGCTCAGGTTATTCACCGACAGCTTTTTGAGGGCTGAAATCAGCGGCCCGGCTTGGTATTGGGTGGCGGCAAAGGCGTCGGCCTGATATTCATTTCGCCGTGAAAGCATGTTCATGACCAGTCCTGTTGCCAGGGATACCGGACTGTACAAAATGGAAAAAGCGACCATGCCAATATGAAAATTAGGCTCATCAACTCCTAGAGCGCGACTGATCTGAGGACTTTCGATAAACAGGGAAAAGAGAAACAGCAGAATTCCTGTTTGCAAAAGGCCAAGCACCAACCCCTGAACGATATGTTTCTTTTTGTAATGTCCGATTTCATGCGCCAGCACAGCTACAATTTCGCTGGTGGTCATTTCTGCGATCAGGGTATCATACAGTACGATCCTCTTCTTTGTTCCCAGGCCCGTAAAATAGGCGTTTGCCCTGGTAGAACGCTTTGAACCATTGATTATAAATATGTTATCAAGCCTGAAGCCGGCTTTTTTCGCAAATTCGCTGATGGCAGTCCTCAGCTCCCCCTCCTCCAGCGGAGTTTGTTTATTGAACAATGGCACTATCAGGTTACTGTAAAACATGGCCATAAAAATAGAGAAAAGAGCCAGCACCCCCCAGGCGATGATCCAGAACCACGAGCCGGTAGCGGTATAAATCCAGATTATCAGTGCCAGAATACCGCCACCGATAATTGCCGTTAACAGCCATCCCTTCAATTTATCAGCGATAAAAGTTTTCACCGTGGTTTTATTAAATCCATACTTTTCTTCGATGACAAAAGTACCATAGAGACCGAAGGGCAGATTAATTACTTCAGCGGCCAGCATCAGGATACCGAAAAACGCCAAAGCCTGTAAGGTCGGGTGCCCCGACAGGGAAGCAGCTACATCATCAACAAAGGCAAAGCCGAAAAACAACAACATGGCAAGCACCAAAGCGAAATTTAATCCGGAAGCAAACAAACCCACACGGTAATTCTCCCGCTGATACGCTTGTTGCTTAGCATATTTCTCTTCATCGTAGATACCTTGGAGTTCATCGGGCAAACGGTCAGACCAACGGGTGGTGTTCAGGTAATCTATATAGCGGTCAAGGGCAAAATCGGCAATTATAATGATCAGAATAACAAAAAACAGTAAAGTATACATATGCAAATGAATTTGACCGCAAAATTAGCAATTGAAGCGCAAGTTTATATCTGTGTACATTTTTTACTTTCAATACCCCGATTATCTGTCAGCCGGAGTCATTTTATTAACTTTGCACCGAATTAAGAGTAAATTATAAAATGAACCGTTTATTGCAGCCCGATTGGCAGGTACTCATTAACCGACTGGTAAGCTGGCGAATTGAGCACATCAGCGAACGCAATTTTATTTACATCATTAGTTTACTTGTTGGGATTGTAAGCGGGATAGCGGCATTGGTGCTGAAAAACCTCATCCATCTTGTTGAAGTTCAGCTTACCGGCTGGTTTGCTGCCAATACGTTCAGTTACCTTTACCTTGCCTATCCGATTTTGGGGATCACCCTCACCTGGCTGTTTCTGCGTTACATAGTCAAAGATGACATCGGGCATGGAGTATCCAAGATCCTGTTTTCCATTTCACGCAAAAGCGGCAGGCTGAAACAACACAATACCTGGACATCCATGGTTGCGAGCAGTTTGACCATCGGACTGGGAGGATCTGTCGGGGCTGAGGCCCCAATTGTCCTGACGGGAGCTTCCATTGGCTCCAACCTGGCAAGGATTTTCAAGCTCAACTACAAGTATGTCATTCTGATGATCGGCTGTGGGGCTGCCGGAGCCATTGCAGGAATTTTCAAGGCACCGATTGCAGGGATCATCTTTACCATCGAAGTGCTGATGCTCGATATGACCATGGCTTACCTGATCCCGCTGCTCATATCTTCGATTACGGCTGCTACGCTTTCCTACATATTCATGGGCAGTGCTATGGTCATGAAATTTGAGCTGGTGAATGTTTTCACTGTCAGCAATATCGGTTTTTACATACTGCTGGGAATCTTCGCGGGGTTCGTCTCCTTGTATTTTACCCGTTCCATTATGTGGCAGGAGTCGCAATTCCGTAAAATAGGAAACCCTTTAATCCGTTTGCTCATCGGGGGCATTATTCTCAGCTTTCTTGTGTTTATGCTTCCTCCTCTTTGGGGTGAAGGGTATACCAGTATCATCAGAATTTTCAGCGGCAATGGAGCAGACCTGCTCAACAATTCCGTTTTCTACGAATGGAAGGACAACAGCTACCTGCTTATTCTCGTCCTGATGATGATCCTGGCCCTGAAAGTGGTTGCCACGGCAGCTACCACGGGGGGAGGCGGAATCGGAGGCATATTCGCCCCCACCCTCTTTATGGGCGCAGTATCGGGTTTCATGCTGGCACGAGGGTTAAACACGGTATTTCAGCTGGAGTTGCCCGAAGAGAACTTTGCTCTTGCCGGAATGGCGGGGCTTATGGCCGGGGTGATGCATGCCCCGCTGACTGCAATATTTCTGACTGCTGAAATTACAGGCGGGTATGGACTTTTTCTTCCACTGATCATTACTTCAACGGTTTCGTACCTGACCATTATGCGGTTCGAGCCCCACTCGATTTACACCAAGCGCCTGGCACTCAGGGGAGATCTCAGAACCCACCATAAAGACAAAGCCGCACTCAGGCTGATGCAAACCCGAAACCTTATCGAAACCGATTTCGAAAACCTATCGCCGGATGCCAACCTGCGTGACCTCGCGGGAGCGGTTTCCAAGTCTCACCGGAGTCTTTTTCCGGTAGTAGATGAAGAGGGCATGATGAAAGGCATGGTCAAACTGAGCGAAGTAAGATCGTTGATTTTCGAAACAGAGCTGTACGACAAAGTGAAGATCAAAGACCTGATGTATATGCCGAAACATTTTGTCTCACCTCGCGACAGTATGGAAGAGGTGGCAGAAAAGTTTGAATCATCGGGACGATTCAACCTTGCCGTCCTCGACAATGGCAAGTACGTGGGCTTCCTTTCCCGTGCAAAGGTATTTTCAGAATACCGTGACAATATCCGGCATTTTTCGAGCGATTAAAGTTTACCAGTGAGCTTTGCATACTGCGAAGCATATGCACCAATAAACAACAGGGT
>CAYMXK010000092.1:11323-13526 GCA_964393915.1 uncultured Prolixibacteraceae bacterium | reverse complement strand
TAAACATAGCGAGTACGGCCCCATAGGATGTATGATCGTTGAAAAAGGGAGTCATAACCCAGTGTGCAGCCTGCTTGTTAAGCAAACCATGTCCGGCATGACGAAAAATGGTGTAAGAAATTACAATGATCAGGGAGGCCACATAAATCCATATGAACCTGGAGATATTACGGTTGTCTTCAAACAGTTTTATTCCAAGAAGGTAAAAACCGACAATAAACCAAATTCGAACTATCAGAAACTTAAAAGAGATTAATGGCATAGTACTGGTCAGACTGGTGATGAAAATCCAGAACAAATAAAACCAGATGGCCCAGGAAACCGGATGGCGGAGAATTTTCCCGTCGAAGCCTCTTTCAGCAGATACTCTGATTATAAACAAAAGCAAAACACCAAAAAGGAGTGGTTCAGTCGGGAGAAACATATCGAAGGCGAGTCCGGGCAATATATCACTCAAAGACAAGGAAACAGGAGTAAAAAAAACAATCAGCTTAAGAACCCGGTCGACAGAATAGATGGCCAGCAATACCATCATCAAAACAAAAGGCAGGAGGTTTAGTGCCAGTGATTCCTTCTTCACCACAAACCAGATATTCAGGAGCATGAACATCACAGAAACGGCATAGAAAATCGCAAGGCGTATTGCTGGATTCCTGAACACTCTTTTAATATTTACTTTTGAAATCGATAGCCATAAAAACAAGAAGTGCGATAAACAGCGAAGAGAAGAGGGAGAATGCCACAATAAGCCACCTGACCGGATAGGCTTTTTTGTCAGGCACCAAAGGATTTTCCACTACATGAGAATAAGTGATTTCCTTTTGAGCCTCAGAAAGGTGTATATCATACAAAAATTTCAGCGAATCGATGGTATTAAGCAAGTGCGCAAATTCTTTTTCAAGAACATGGGTCTCCGCGCCCTTTGTCATCATATTATCATAAATTCTTTTAATCTCACGCATTCCGGAAGTATTTTCACGACCTTCTGACAGGGCCTTCATGTACCCTCTGGTAACCTCCGGCACCTGCAGCTGGTAATCAAGTATCTGATAATTAACCCTGTATCCGGTAAGCAATTTCAATACAGAATCGCGTTCGGTTCGTCTCAGGATGAGATTGTCCTCCAGAATCTTGACCATTTCCCAGTTCTTGGCAGAATACATATCCGAGACCTTCAGGTTATAAAATTTAATGAGGGAATCACACATATTCTTTGCCCTGACAGGGTCTTCATCAAGAATCTCAATCTCAACAGTCTCAAACTCTGTTTTCCGGGCTTTAACATTGTCGTTGTATATTCCAAGCATGTATGTCAAATAACCAGGATCATCCTTGCTCACTTTATAAACACGGTCAAGTTGGAAAGCTTCGAACATTTTAAGTTTGATATCAACCGAATTAATCACCTCCAGTAACTGTTCTGTTTCCGACTCCTCACTCACCTGTGCAAGGTTGATAGGATACAGCCTTGATGTTGATTTAAACTTTGGCGTAATAAAAAACGGCGATGAAAAAATTGCGGCAAGAACAACTGCAATGATTCCGACAATTATAAAATGAATGCGGCGTTTCCAGACGATTTCAAGAATGCGCCGGTTATCAAAAAAATCGTTCATAAATCTGATTTAAACATGATCACGTTAAACTTAAAACGATGCTGAAATTACTTTAGTATAGCTCTCAAAAAATTACCGGGCAATAAGCAGGTAGTAATTCTTCTTGCCTTTCTGTGCCAGAATGTACTTGCCTCCCAGCAGGAAGGAATCGTTCACCAAAAGATCAGCAGAAACAACCTTTTCTTTATTTACACTTAAACCGTTGGCTTGTATGGTTCTTCGAAGTTCGCCTTTGGAGGGGAATACCTGGGTCTTTTCGGCCAGCAGTTCCACAATATTTACCCCAGACTTAAGGTCATCCAGTTTAATCTCAAACTTAGGAACACCATCAAATACCGAAAGGAATGTTTTCTCGTTGAGTTTTCTCAGCTGGTCAGCAGTACCCTGCCCGAATAATATCTGTGAAGCAGCCACTGCAGTTTCATATTCTTCACGACTGTGTACCATTACTGTCACCTCTTCGGCAAGTTTCTTCTGAAGTTCACGCAAATGGGGGGCTTCAAAATGCCTGTCAACCAAAATCTGAATCTCCTCCCTGTTGAGCAGGGTAAATATTTTAATATACTTTTCGGCATCTGCATCAGAAG
>CAYMXK010000092.1:0-11223 GCA_964393915.1 uncultured Prolixibacteraceae bacterium | reverse complement strand
TCCCTGTTGAGCAGGGTAAATATTTTAATATACTTTTCGGCATCTGCATCAGAAGTGTTCAGCCAAAACTGGAAAAATTCATAGGGTGATGTTTTTTCGGGATCCAACCATACGTTTCCTGATTCGGTCTTGCCAAATTTGGAGCCATCGGCCTTGGTAATCAGCGGACAGGTGAGCGCAAAAGCCTCTCCGCCGGTTTTGCGCCGGATCAGTTCCGTGCCGGTGGTAATATTTCCCCACTGATCGGACCCGCCCATTTGCAGCTTGCAATTCTTATGCTGGTATAGATGCAGAAAATCAAAACCCTGCACCAATTGGTAGGTAAACTCCGTAAAAGACATCCCTGTAGCTGCCTCAGAAGAAAGCCTCTTTTTAACGGAGTCTTTAGACATCATGTAGTTCACAGTAATGTGTTTTCCTATGTCGCGGATGAAATCAAGGAAGGTAAAATCCTTCATCCAGTCGTAGTTGTTGACAAGTTCAGCCGCATTAGGCTCGTCAGAATAAAAATCAAGGAATTTTGCCAGCTGATTTTTTATACACTCCTGGTTATGTCGCAATGTGGGCTCATCGAGCAGGTTTCGCTCCGACGATTTCATGGAAGGATCTCCAATCATTCCTGTAGCTCCGCCAACCAGGGCAATGGGTTTATGCCCCGAACGCTGGAAATGCTTAAGCATCATCACGCTCACCAGGTGCCCGATGTGCAGAGAATCGGCGGTTGGGTCAATGCCAACATAAGCAGCAGTCAATTCCGCGGACAATTGTTCTTCTGTTCCGGGCATTACATCGTGGACCATGCCCCTCCATTTTAGTTCTTCTACAAAGTTCATTTTCAAAAAAAATTTGTGCAAATATAAAGACTTTTGGGTTGGACAATGCCAAAATCCAGCGAATGTTGGTTTTGTTAACACTCAAAAAATGGAGTACTGATGCCAGGTGTATTACCTGAACCTGAGCAATCGGGCCTGGGCCAGAGACATCACCAGAACCCCGGCAACAGTGAGCAATCCGCCAATCAACTGATGTGGCAATGGCAGTGTGCCGAAATAAAGATATGCGCCAATCAACACGACGATTCCTTTCAGGCTCTGGATTATGGAGGATCGGGAAGCCTCCATATACTGAAAGGAGTAATATATGGTCAAAATCCCCATAAACGGACCAAGGAATGAACCTATAGCCATATTGATCAGGGCTGACTGTGGCACTTCGAACGATTGCCCTGTGACGAACATCAGGACAGTGGCAAACACAAGCAACCAGAGATTATGGTTAAGGGTGATCAGTTCGGGACTGAGTCTCTTGACATTGACCTTAACCACCAGGGATGTGCCGGCAGCCAGCAGGGCGTTAACAAATACAACCAAGGTGCCAGGGATAAACATCCCCTTTATTGAAGTCCCTCCACTAAAGCTTACAATAAATGCCCCGGAAAAGGCAAGCAATACACCGGCTGATTCGATAAGGCTGAAACGCTCCTTCAGAAACACAACCGCCCCGAGGGTAAGAAAGACAGGAAAAAGATTCCCCAGAAAGGAAGTTACCGAAGGATCCGGAATAATATGAATGGAAAGAAAGAAACTGCTATTGGTAAGTATTTCGAGGAAGCCAAGCAATATCAGAATGCGCACCTGAGGCCCCTTCAGCGTTGATAAAATCCGAAGGTTTCCATTATAAACCGTCCAGAGACTGTTAAGAATCGCTCCCATTGCGTACCAGTAAAACCCAAATTGTATAAGATGGATCTCATTCAGGGCTGCCTTACTGAAAATATAGACGTTCGAAAACGAAACAGTGGCCAGAATAGCAAAGAAATATCCTTTAAAACGATCAGACTTCATGGTATAAAAATAAAAAAAAAGAAACGCTTGAATGTTTCCAACTAAAAGATAACTTGCGGCGTGGAATTTTGAATATGCTGACGATATTACAATCTATTGTTTTTTTTCCGACAAAATCCCGTGACAAGGCTTTTCTTTTTATACAGGAAACCCTGGTTATCGTAATTTTCCTCACATTTGGCAGCCCTGTTAAATCAGCTGCCATCGACAGTACATTTGCCAGTAAGGATTTCTACATTAATTCAGATATGCTTACGCTTTATGATAATATTTACCCTTCATGGTTTCCTGTTTCATTGACAGAGATTAGTTCAGAGCCCCAGACTACTCCACAGACATCGGTATTCCGCCGCCGCCGCACTATGCGCCGCCAGCAGCAACTGGGCCTTGGCGGCAATATCTTTGGCCCAACCCTTAGTGTAGCTTCTGCCTATATGCAATATTCGTTCATCAGGACTGCCCAGATAGAAGCCGGACTCGACCTGTCCACAGTATATGGAGGATTCAACTTTTACCCCCGGGTAATCACCCAAAACGAAAATCTATCACCCTATATGGGTCTGATGATCGGCTATTCTATGGGAAGGAACAAACAGGTCGAAGGCATCTATGCCTATATGCCTGTTGGAATACGCTATCTTACACCCGACGACTTGTACATATGCCTGGAAATAGCAGCCACTACGGCACACAATGTGCGCTCAGCACCTTTGTTCCTGGGACTGAAGATGGGATTTCTCATCAAAAAAAATTAAAGACAAGCCATTTACCCTGCAGGAATAGCTAAAGGCGGGCCTTAATAGCCTTTGTTTCCTCTTCAAAACCCGGCTTTTCGAGCAGTGCAAACATATTCTTTTTGTAAGCTTCAACGCCCGGTTGATCAAATGGATTGACGCCCAAAGTATAACCACTTATACCACATGCCTTTTCGAAAAAGTAGATCAACTGACCCAAATAATATTCGTTTAGCCGGGGGATGGAGATCAGCAGATTGGGTACTCCGCCATCCACATGGGCAATGGCTGTTCCCAGCTCTGCCATCTTGTTTACCTCATCCACGCGTTTACCTGCCAGGAAATTAAGTCCGTCGAGGTTATCGGGATCCACAGGAATTTCAATGTTCCGGTCGGGAGCATCAACTGATATTACCGTTTCAAAAAGCTTGCGTTCACCTTCCTGGATATACTGCCCCATGGAGTGCAGATCGGAAGTAAAATCGACGCTTGCCGGGAAGATTCCCTTTCCCTCCTTGCCTTCACTTTCACCATACAATTGCTTCCACCATTCAGCAAAAAAGTGCAGTTTCGGATTATAGTTCACCATAATCTCAGCAATATAACCGTTTCTGTATAGCTCATTGCGAATCGCCGCATAAAGGGCGGCAAGGTTTTCCGGAAATTTCACCTCCGGAGCTGTCTGATTTTCCATATCAACGGCGCCCGCTACAAGGGACCTGATATCAAAGCCAGCCGCAGAAATGGCAATCAGCCCTACAGGGGTCAGAACTGAATATCTGCCACCAACATCATCAGGGATTACAAATGTTTTATACCCCTCACTTGTTGCCAGTTTACGAAGAGCTCCCTTCGAAGCATCGGTAACCGCAATAATCCGGCTGACTGCTTCAGCCTTTCCGTATTTCTCCTCAATATCCTTTTTCAGCAACCTGAATGCAATTGCCGGTTCGGTGGTGGTACCTGATTTGGATATTACAACCAAAGCATAATCTTTGGCCTTTAAAAATTCCCGTAATTCATAAATATAATCCTCGCTGATGTTTTGTCCGGCGAAAACAACCAGCGGATTGGCAGAAGGTTTCATCGGTGCAAAGCTATCCGACAAAGCATCAATAACAGCCTTGGCACCCAGATAGGACCCACCGATTCCGATGACCACCAAAACATCAATCTTTTTTGCTTTCAGCCTGGCAGCCGTAGATTCAATATCTGCAAATTCTGCTTCAGTGATAGAAGAGGGGAGATTTACCCAGCCCAGGAAATCATTTCCTTTGCCGGTTTTATCATGAAGCGCCTGATTGTTCTTTTCGGTTACGGCTTTGTAACCTTCCACAGCGCTGCTGTCAACAAAGCTCATTGCCCGGGATAAGTCGAGTTTCATATTTTCCATGTGTTATTATGTTAATTTTTCTGTTAATCTTTGGATTTCCTTGCGCGGGGCGCGGTTATTATAGAGTATCTGGTAAACTGCCTCACATATGGGCATATCCACATTGTACTTTTTGTTGATCTCCTTAATTGATTTGGCTGCATAATACCCCTCGGCCACCATGTGCATTTCAAGTTGTGCCGTGCGGACGGAATAGCCCTTCCCGATCATGGTGCCAAAAGTCCGGTTCCGGCTAAACTGTGAGTAGGCAGTAACCATGAGGTCACCGAGGTAGGCAGAGCTTTTTATGTCACGGCTGATGGGATGGACAACACTGACAAACCTGTCGATTTCCTGAATGGCATTGGCAACCAGTACTGCCTGAAAATTATCTCCGTACATCAGGCCATGAACAATTCCGGCCGCAATGGCTATGATATTTTTAATCACCGATGTATATTCGGTACCCCAAATATCGTCTGAAGTATTGGTCCGGATATAGCTGCACCCAATAAATCTGGAAAACTGCAGTGCTTTATCCTCATCCTGGCATGCAATGGTGAGATAGGACAATCTTTCCAGGGCAACTTCCTCGGCGTGCGAAGGCCCGGCAATAACGCCGAAAGAATTATAGGGTACATTGTACTGCGTATGGAAGTACTCGGCCACCACCATGTTACTTCCGGAGATAAGACCTTTTATGCCTGATACGACATATTTCTTTGAAATGTCTTCCGTGAGGCCGGTGAACGCATCTTGCAGAAAAGCCGACGGAATAATTACAACAAGGACATCAGCATCACGGACAACTTCATTGATATTGGTGTAAAAAGAGATCCGGCGCGTATCAAATTCAACTCCCCTCATATATCCGGGATTGTGTTTGTAATGCAGGAACTGCTCCACGGTTTCGTTATCCCGAATAAACCAATAGAGATGCGGTACATTCTCGAGCAATACTTTGGCTACTGCAGTTGCCCAGCTTCCACTTCCCAAAACGGCTACTTTGCTTTCTTTCGGATTCATTTATTCTTTTAGGTTACATAATGGCAGAGCCAATCTGAAATATCTTATATTTTGAAATATCAAAAATTGAAATCACTGGCAATTTCCGGCTACCCTTCCTGAGCAGCAATAATCCAGGCCTTTACATCATCAGGAGAGGGATTTTGAAGGCCAAGTTTGTTCTTCTTATTGTAACCGCATAGTTCCTGGTGCAGTTTAGTGTGCTTTTCAACCTCCTTAAGTTTTTCGACAGTGGTAAATCCAAGGCCTTTCAGTACCTCAACCCATTCACCTTTGATTCCTGCCCTCTCATAATCCTCCGTTGGGCTTACCAACTCCTGCTTCCTCACTTCGGGTTTCATCTGCGGGAAGAAAAGTACATCCTGAATGGAGAGATTATTGGTCATAAACATGGTGAGCCTGTCGATGCCTATTCCCATGCCTGAGGTGGGCGGCATTCCATACTCCAGGGCGCGAAGGAAGTCCTGGTCAATAAACATCGCTTCATCATCCCCTTTCTCCGATAACCTGAGCTGGTCCTCAAACCTTTCACGCTGGTCAATGGGATCGTTCAACTCAGAATAGGCATTCGCCAGTTCCTTGCCAAACACCATCAATTCAAACCGCTCAGTCAGGTCAGGATGGGTACGGTGCTTTTTTGTCAGTGGCGACATTTCGACCGGATAATCAATAATAAACGTTGGCTGAATATAATGATGCTCACATTTCTCACCGAAAATCTCATCTATCAGCTTTCCCTTACCCATAGAAGGCGTGGTTTCAATACCCAGTGCATCGCAGATTTTTCTCAGTTCATCTTCCGTTTTTCCGGCGATATCGTATCCTGTATGGGTTTTGATGGCCTCGTACATGGAAACCCGCGGATAAGGAGCTTTGAAATCAATGATCTGATCCCCAAGTTCAACCACTGTTTTGCCGTGGAGGGCTATGGCAACACGTTCCACCATCTTTTCAGTGAACTCCATCATCCACTTGTAATCTTTATAGGCCACATAGATCTCCATGACCGTAAACTCCGGATTATGTGTACGATCCATGCCTTCGTTGCGGAAATCCTTGGAAAATTCATACACCCCGTCAAAACCTCCCACAATCAAACGTTTCAGGTATAGCTCATTGGCAACCCGGAGGTAAAGGGGGATATCAAGTGCATTATGGTGTGTAATAAAAGGCCTGGCAGCGGCTCCGCCCGGAATGGACTGAAGGATAGGCGTTTCAACTTCAAGGTAACCATACTCATTGAACATCTCACGCATGGTATTTATTATTTTCGTACGCTTAACGAAAGTGTCCTTCACCTGCGGATTCACTATCAGATCGACATAGCGCATGCGGTATCTCTGTTCCATATCGGTATATGCGTCGAAAGTTACCCCATCTTTTTCCTTTACAACCGGCAACGGCCGAAGAGCCTTGCTAAGCAGTACCAATTCCTTTACGTTGACCGAGGTCTCACCCATTTGTGTTATGAAAACATTACCCTTTACACCGACGGTGTCGCCAATATCGAGCAATCTTTTAAAGACTTCGTTGTAAAAAGATTTGTCTTCTCCCGGACAAAGCTCATCACGGTTCACGTAGAGCTGAATACGGCCACTGGAATCCTGCAGCTCAGCAAATGAGGCCTTTCCCATAATTCGCTGACCCATCAGGCGGCCTGCAAGGCAAACTTCCTGGTAGTTCCCTGATTCGGGCGAAAATTCTTTCCTGATTTCAGCCGTCAATGCATTCACCGGGTATTGCGCTGCCGGATAAGGATCGATCCCCATTTCCCGCAATTTCTGTAAAGAGTTTCTCCGGATTATCTCCTGTTCACTTAATGATATCGTTGTCATGCTCAAATAATTACTTTCCAAAAAATCGGTGCAAAGATAGAAAAAGAATTCGTCTGAAGTTTTCTGATTTTAAAACCATCCTCCTGGCCATTAGGTGCAATAGACAACAGCATTAATTACAAACAACTGATTATATGATTGTTAAAAAAATCTTTTTTTGAGCAGTGGCATTTATAACTGTTATCAGGTTGCATTTTATATCTTTGCAAAAATCATAACACCACAGCGAAAGACGGAAAATAAAGCATGGATAGAATCTGGAATTTAAAGCCACAGGGCGACCAAAATGACATAAAACATCTTTCGGCAGCATTAAATGTAAGTATGGTTATCGCTAACCTTTTGGCTCAGCGGGGTATAAAAACATTTAATGAGGCTAAGACGTTTTTTCGTCCGCGCCTTACTGACCTGCACGACCCGTTCCTTATGAAAGACATGGACAAGGCTGTGGAAAGGCTTGAAATTGCCATTCAGAAACAGGAAAAAGTTATGATATATGGGGATTACGACGTAGACGGAACTACGTCTGTGGCCATGATGTACCTTTTCCTGAAGGAATATCTCAGCAATATTGATTTCTACATTCCCGACCGCTACTCCGAAGGCTATGGTATTTCACCACGAAGCATTGAATATGCAGCCGAAGAGAAATTCACCCTCGTAATCGTGCTGGATTGTGGAATTAAGGCTGTTGAAAAAGTAAAAACAGCCCGTGAGTTGGGTCTGGATTTTATTATTTGTGATCACCACAACCCGGGTGACCATATTCCTGATGCGGTGGCCGTTCTTGATCCCAAAAGACCTGACTGCCCTTATCCCTACAAAGAGTTGTCGGGCTGCGGTGTTGGGTTCAAGTTTCTTCAGGCATTCACCCAGAAAAACAATATTAATCCTGAAAAGCTCTACGACCTGCTCGATCTTCTTGTCGTAAGTATAGCCTCAGATATTGTGCCCATTACCGGCGAAAACCGGGTTCTTTCGTATTATGGACTGAAGAAGCTGAATACCAATCCGGGCATGGGCCTGCAAACCATAATAAACTATGCGGGCCTTACCGGTGAAGATATTACCATAAGTGACATTGTATTTAAGATCGGACCAAGACTTAACGCCTCGGGGAGAATTGAACATGGCAAAAAATCGGTACAGATACTGGTGTCAATAGATGAAGTCAGTTCAGATGCCCTGGGAGGCGAAATTGACTCTTTCAACGAAATACGCAAAACCCTCGACCGTGATATCACGCAGGATGCCCTCGACATGATCGAAAACAATCCTGAACTCAAAAACCGGAACAGCACAGTAATATATAACCGTGACTGGCACAAAGGGGTGGTCGGGATTGTGGCCTCCAGGCTCACCGAATTTTACTATCGTCCTACCGTAGTATTGACCGAATCAAACGGACTGGCAACAGGATCGGCAAGATCGGTGAAAGACTTTGATCTTTACGAAGCCATCGGTGCCTGCAGTGATCTGCTGGAATCTTATGGAGGTCATATGTATGCAGCCGGGCTTACCCTGAAGATTGACCATGTAAGTGAGTTTTCGAGACGATTTGAGGAAATTGTAACCAGAAGCCTCGCAGGCCAGCCCCAGGTTCAGACCATTGATGCAGATGCGAGAATTGCCCTCCACGAAATATCACCACGCTTTTTCCGTATCCTGAAACAATTCGAGCCATTCGGACCACACAATACTATGCCTGTATTTATAACAGAAGATGTTATTGACTCAGGATCAAGCCGTTTGGTAGGAAAAAACACCGAGCATATTAAACTCGACCTGGTTGAACCCGATGATTCGTCGGCAGTATATCCCGGCATTGCATTTAATATGTCAGAAAAATTTCCGCTGATAAAATCAGGAATGCCTTTCGATATCTGCTATTCCATCGCCATCAACGAATTCAGGGGGAAAACCAATCTTCAGCTTTATATCAGGGATATAAGGACCAAAGATATGTAATCTATACTGGTTAATAAATAACACTCCTGTTAAGACCTGAATACTTCTGCCGCAACAAGTGAATTTTCTACCGGCCGGGCATACATTTTAATAAATCTCCGGGCAGCTTCCTCCGGATTTATCTTAACTTTTTGCTGAACTTCCTCCACCATTTTCCTGAATTCGGCCATATCCTGCGAAGTATAGTTATCCATAAATTCACCTGACCCATACATTAATTCATACGCAACATAGTTGTAGGGCCAGAGCTTATAATACTGATGGATCCGGTGGTCAATCCGCACAACCAGTTCCTGAATAAATTCGTTGGGGGTCAGATGGTTGTTTTGCTTCAGGAAACTACTGAGGATTGGTTTACCGAATGAAAAATGCACCCTGCCTTTTTGTCTGAATATGCCTTGTTCCATATTGAAAAGGTCGTCAGCCTTTGTTTTTTCATACCCTCCCGATTCCTTCAGGGTCAGTTCTTCCACCTTGCAAATACCACATGGTTCAATTTCATAGCTAATAGAAAGTGGAACAATGGCAATTTCACCAAAGCCCTCCGCAAGATCCTTCTCGTTACTCATATTGAGCATTTTCAGAAGGGCGACTTGTGTCTGGTCATCTCCGTCCTTGGTGCGGCCTTCCCGCTGGGCGATCCACACAGAAGTATTGTTCTCAACAATCGAACCCCTGATATATTGTGAGAGCTTACGGGATGCTTCGAGCAACTCGCGAGAGGCAATGTTGCGTTTCACAACAAATGACCGGTTCAGCTTTACCGCATGAATAATCCAATCGTATATAAGAAGATTATCGCCAATGGCAATTTGGGTAGTGTTCATGCCATTGGTAAGAATTAAATAATTGAGGAATGCCGCATCCAGAATAATATCCCTATGGTTGGAGATAAAAAGATATGTCTTTGATTTGTCGAGATTCTCGAGGCCACTACAAGTTAATCCTTTGGTAGTGGTATGAATAATAACTTCAACCAGATGTCTTACGAATGTCGACTGAAGCTCTTCAACTGTCCTGATACTTTCAAGCTGTTTCCGCATTTTGGCAACAACTTCAGGCTTGTGAAACAAATAGAAAAGAACTTTTTCAAAAACCGGGTCATTCAGAACAACCTTTATCTTTTCTTCAATCTCACTGTTGTTATAGGGCCGGATATCATCAAAATCACTTACCTGCATATTTTTTTTGATTTTTTTGCGATGCAAAGTAACAAAATAACCTGTTAAAAGCGATACCTGAGTTGAATTTTAACTTCTGCCCTTGAATTTCCCTCAATCCGGCTGTGTCCGGAACTTATCACATCCCTGTCGGAATAGGCAGTTCGAGCGATCTTGAGCCAGCCATCAAGGCTTTTGGAAAACCGGTATCGCATATTTAAATACATTCTAATTCCTTCACCAAAGAAGGCAAAAGTAGAAAAATTATAGAGGAGATCGTTTTCGTAGGTATATATACGTGCATTGTAGCCCGCGGTTCGAAACCATGAAAACCTCAAATTCAGGGTAAGGTCCGGTTGCGAGGGGGTCCATCCAAAATCCTGAAACAGGAGAATTCCATTCTCGCGGTCCAGGTAACTGTACAAGACATTCTCCAGGCGGCTGCGCAAATAAAACCTGTCTGAAATTTTATAGCTGATATGCCACCTGATACTGGTGCGGGAACTAGTGTCATCGAAGTAAAGCTTATCGCCTTTTACCTTGCCTGCCCTGGATTTATTCTTGATTCTGAAATAACCATCCAATTTCCGGGAGTATCTGAAATCGCCCTGCACCATATACTCAAAACCCCGGGAGGGCCCGGAGGTTGCATAATTAATCCATGGAGACCAAAACCAGTCAGCATACCCCGATAAAGTTACCCCGGAAGCCGGAAATGTTCTGAGTCCTGCATATATTCCGGTTTCATTGATTGCCCGGTTGTTTTCTCCAAAAGCACTGGCCCAGGTGGCATGGTAGTCCTTTTCATAGTGCCTGAATACCATAGCCATGATCAACTGGTCATGCATGCGGCCTTCCCAGCCCTGGATCAGCGCAAATCCGCCAGACTTTGAAACTGCTGCTTCTCCATACAATTGATAAGGGCCTGAAACCCATTTGTAATCCAGGCTTGCATTGTAATTTTCGCGGCCACTAAATAAAAACTTCTGGTACAATTGTGTACCTCTTATGTAGGGATATTGAAAACGTTCATACAAAAAATTGGCCCCAAAGCGCAGTTTATTTGCAGTCAGTCCCAAAAGTGCACCAGCCACCGAATGACCGACTCTGTTTTTATCTTCAATCTCGGAAAGGGTACGGTGATAACCCGAAGTTTGCAAACTTGTAAATATGATTTTTCCGTCAGCGTCCTGGACCAGATTCGCATCAGATTTTTTATGTGACAAAAAGAGATGTGCACGCAAATCGCCAGACTGTAACGTTGTAGCTATCCCCCTCAGAAAG
>CAYMXK010000091.1:0-13564 GCA_964393915.1 uncultured Prolixibacteraceae bacterium | reverse complement strand
CTCCACCCGCTCCGTATTCGCCTGGTTAAAAACTATCATTACTGCCTTCATCTGAATAATTTAATTGTTCTTGACTTAATCCATAAACTGAAACTGCCTGGTTACCGTGTTCTTTTTGTTGCGTTCGCCGTGGCGCGATAAAATCCCGTACATGACCGGCACGATCACCATGGTCACGAGCGTTGAGAAAACCAGTCCGCCAATTACGGTAATACCCATGGGTTTCCAGATCTCAGCGCCTTCGCCCGTGCTCATTGCAAGCGGCAACATGCCCAAAATGGTGGTGGCAGCAGTCATCAACACCGGCCTTAACCTCGATTTTCCCGAGACGGCAATTGCTTCATATAGTTCCAGTCCGCGGTCGCGCATAAGGTTGGTGTAGTCGACCAAAACGATACCGTTTTTCACCACGATACCGATCAGAAGTACGGCCCCCAGCGCAGCAACAAGGCTCAGGGTGGTACCGGTGATAAAGAGTGCCAGCACCACGCCGGTGAAGGCAAAAGGTATGGAGAACATGATCACAAACGGCATGGTAAACGACTCAAATTGCGAGGCCATCACGATAAATACCAGTATAAGACTGATAAGCATCAGCAATCCGAGGTCCATAAAGGACTCCTGCTGATCCTGATAGGCACCGCCTACATTTATGATTACGTCTTGGGGGATCTGAACATCCGCAATTTCTGCCTTGATCAGGACAGCCAGGTCACCCAGTGATACTTTATCGGGTTTGGCCGTCACGGTGACGATCCGCTCCCTTCGCTTATGCTGAATATTGGGAGGCGACCAGTATTCCTTGATTTCGCCAAGCTCTTTCAGCTTAATGCGGGCACCTGCAGGCGTAACGACCGTTAATTCATAGAGGTCAGTAATTGAATTTCTGAACTCCTCGCCCAATCGCACCCGGATATCGTACTCATCACCCTCTTCCTTGTACTGGGAGGCAACCAGTCCGCTAACCCTGTTCCTGATGGTGATGGAGACCTGCATGGTGGTAAGGCCGTGCAGGGCGAGCTTATCGCGGTCGGGAACGAACTGAAGCTCGGGCTTGTCCTTCTTCCGGCTCACCTGCACGTCGATCGCGCCGGGCACTGCTTCAAGCTTTCTCCTGATCTCTTCGGCAATGGCATTGGTGACATCAAAATCGTATCCGAAAATTTCAACATCCACAGTATTGGTAGTGCCTCCCATCCCCTGCCCTGCCGATTCCACTGAAAAGCTGATCACTTCAGGCAGAAGGGCAATCTCTTCGCGCATTTCGGTTGCTATGTCCCAAACCGACCTGTCACGCTCTGCAATGGGGCTCAACCGCATCATAAAGTTAATCATATTCGATCCGGTAGTGGTAAACAGAGAAAACATGCTGCCTTCATCGTCAGAACCGGCCGATGCCGCCATGACCACCACTTCAGGGAATTTCTGCCTGATCATGTTCTCCAGGTAACGGGTTGTTTTGATGGTTTCTTCTACCCTTGTGCCGGTTTGCAGTTCAACGGACGCCGTTATCCGGCTCTCATCCGACTCAGGCATGAAATCGGTTCCGACAAACCGGATCAGCGACATGCTCCCGATAAAAACGGCCAGTGCCACCAATAGTGTGAATACCTTGTGCCGGAGGGCCCACCTCAATGTTCCTTCATAAAAATCGTCCATCCAGCCAAGACCCTTTTGAATGGTGTTTTCATAACTGAAGCGCCTGATCTGTTTCTTTGGCGGTCTGAGCCTCAGCAATTTTGACGACAACATGGGGGTTAACGAAATGGCTGCCAGCGTGGAGGTTACTACGGTGATCGTAACAATCCACCCCAGCTGGTTAAAAATTACGCCGGTCATGCCGCCTACCAAAGTCAGCGGAAAGAATACAGCAACAATAACCATTGTGGTAATGATAACCGCAAGCCAGACCTCGTTGGTGGCATAGATGGCAGCTTCACGGGGAGTGGCTCCGCGTTCCACGTGCCGGGTTATATTTTCGAGTACCACAATGGCATCGTCAACCACCATCCCGATGGCGATGGACAGCGAGGTGAGCGAGATGACATTGATGGAGTTTCCGGTAATAAAGAGATAGAGGAAGGCGACGATAAGCGATATGGGAATGGTGAGGACAATAATAAATGTAGCCCTCCACCGTCCCAGAAAAAAGAGTACAACCAAAACCACAAACAGAAACGCCCACATAAGGGTTTTCGAAAGGTTACTGATCGATCCCTTGATAAAATCGGAGGTGTCCATGATCAGGCTGACCTCCACATCGGGCGGCAGGCTCTTCTTAAGCTCCTCAATATTTTTGCGGACTTCCCTGGCGACCTTCATGGTGTTGGCACCCGACTGCTTCATTACAAACATGCGGAGGCCGGTCTCCCCGTTAATTTTTTCATCGAGCGACAAGTCCCGCAGGGAGTCGCGCACAACGGCCACATCCCTGATATACAAAGGTTTACCTGCCATGTTGCCCACTACCAGGTTTTCGATGCGCGCACTGGTGCTGAATTCACCCTGTACCCGCAGCTGGTAATCTATAACACCCATTTTGACATTCCCCGAGGGAAGGTTCACATTCTCCGCCGTGATGGCATTTCCAATCTGCTCGATTGTGAGGTTGTAGGCATCCAGCAGCTGCGGGTCTGCATCCACATACACTACCCGGCGGGGTATGCCCATCATGCCGATAGACCCGATTCCCTCGATACGGTTGAGCGGATTGATAATTTTCTCATCGAGTATTTTTTCAAGTCCCGAATAACTCTCCTGAGCAGTCACCGCATAAAAAACGATGGGCATCATGCTGGTATTGAACTTAAAAATCGATGGCCGTTCGGCACCCTCGGGCAGAAAATCGGCAATGCGGTCGATCACATCCCTGATATCATTGGTCGCTTCGTCGAGGTTGGTACCCCATCCAAACTCCAGGTTGATAATCGACAGGTTGTCGGTGGAGGTGGAAGTGACCTCCTTGAGTTTGTCCACTGAGTTTAGCGCATCTTCGAGCCTCCTGGTAACATTGGTTTCAATATCTCCGGCATTGGCGCCCGGATAGGTGGTCATTACCGAAATAAACGGCGGATCCATCTGCGGATAAAGGTCCACAGGGATTTGTATCAGCGAATACAGCCCCATTACAACAACGGCGACAAATATCATCATCGTTGTAATTGGCTTGTTTACAGCATTTTTATATATACTCATATGTAATTTCTTTAATATTGGGAATACATATTCCTGAAATTAATCCACCACCCTGATGGCTACCCCATCCAGCAGGCGCGCCTGTCCGCTAACCACCACGCGGTCTCCGGCGTTAAGGTCGTCTGAAAATACTTCGATATTGTCATCGTATCTTTTTCCGACAGTGACGGTAATCCGGCGGGCAACCCCGTTTTCATCCACAAAAAGGTAACGGTCGTTGGAGCCCTGCATCTTCAGCACGGCCATGGAAGGCAGCAGGATGGCCTCCTCTTCGTCGAGGTCGAGGGTAACGCGGCTGAACATACCGGGCCGGAGCAACCCTTCGCGGTTATCGACCAGCACCTCAATCTGGAAGGTACGGTTCATCGGGTCGATGGTGGGATATACCCTGTTTATCTTTCCCGTGAATGTCCGGTCTTTGTAGGTATCGCTTACCAGCCTGGTTTCCATGCCGTTTTTCACCAGCGGAAAATAGCCTTCGGAGAGGGCAACAATGGCCTTTAACCGGTCGATCTGCACGATGGAAAGTACGGCGGCTTTCCCTGCCTGGGTATTGGGCGCACCTGAATAAAGCTCACCCGGTTCAAAATAGCGGCCCGAAATAACGCCGCTGAAGGGGGCCACCAGGCGGGTATTCTCTTTCAAAAAATCAACGTTCGAACGGGCTACATCATACTGTGTTTTCAACTGGTCGTATTGCTGCATGGCAATGCTCCCGACTTTGGCCAGCGTGTCGAGACGCCTGTAATCGGCCTCAATATTTGTAAGCTGGATCTCGGCCTGGTGGAGCTGGGTGCGGTCCATCTGCACCAGTGGCGCTCCCTTTGCCACCCTGTCGCCCACATGGGCAAAAATGGCATCGATCCGGCCCGGCGATGCAGGTGCAAGGTGAACTTCCTCAAAGGCAATCAGCGTAGCCGGGTATTCCACCGACCTGGCGATAGTACGGGGCTGAAGTTCCATAACCTTTACAATCTCTTTTCCGGCTTCGGCATCGACAGCCGTACCGCTCTTTTTTTCGCCGCCGGAGCAGGCTGCCAAAGCAACAAATCCAATGGCTGCCAGTCCTTTTAAGAATTGATTCCGTGTTGTCATATTCTGATGTTATTTTAATTGTCCGTATAACTTATCCAATTCCACCTGGGCCTGAAGGAGCTGGTAAACAGCTGAAATATAATCAGTTTCCGCCCTCACGTAATTGTTGTCGGCATTCACCAGGTCAAGCCCTGAAATCAGTCCGTGCTCGAATTTAAGTTTCAGGTTGGCATAAACCCTTCGCGACACATCAAGGTTCTTCACCTGGTTGGTGAACATTTCCTGGGCATTCCTCAGATTGAACCGCAGTTGCTTTTCCTGGATGTCGAGCTGTTCCATTAACAACGCTTTGGTATTGCGTGTGGTTTCGAGGTCAATGCGTGCCTGGCGCACCTGCGACATGCGCACGCCTCCTGAGAAGACGGGAATACTGAGCCGGAAGCCAACCATGTTTTTGGGCGACATATCAAATGCAGGTTTGATAAATTTCTCCGTGCGGGTGTAAAATCCAGCGAGCATAGGCAGATAGTTGGCCTGTTGCATTCTTACCTGTTTCTCCATAAGCTGTTCCTGAAACTGCATCAATTGAAAATCAATATTTTGCTGAACGTTAAATGTGGAAACCAGCAGGTTGCGGTTGTTGGCCTGCGTAAGTGCCTGACTAAGGGTTTCCGTAAGCTCCAGTCCGGTTTCGGCGGTGGCCCCCAGCAAAAGTCTTAGCATGTTTTGTGCCATCTCAAGCTGCCTTTCCGATGAATTCACGGCATTCTGAAGTGTCGAAATCTGTACTGTCAGAAGGTCAACGTCTGTTTTTTCTATTATTCCCACCTTTTCGAGGGCTGCGGTTTTCTCATAAATCTCCCTGAGGTTATCCATATTCTTCTCAAGCAGCACGAGCAATTCCTGTGACATCAAGACCAGGTGGTAACCATCGGTGACCTGGGCAATGATTTCCTGCTCTGTTTTCTCATAGCTCTTTTCGGAAAGGTCAGCACCAAGCCTGGCCAGTTGGATGCCCACAAAATAATTACCACTGAAAAGCAACTGGTTAACCTGGAGGTTAAAGTTACTCTGGGGCTTTATGGGAATCTCGGTAGCCGGCATATCGGGGTTAAACCTGATCGATATTTTGGCGCCCAGTGCATTGCTGTAATCCACTGCACCCGTCACCTGTGGAAGCCCGTTGGCAATGGCTTCCTTCAGGCGCTCCTGCGACTGGTCAATGGCCAGTCCTGAGTTTTTCAGCGTTTTATTGTATTCCAGGGCATGGCTTATGGCTCCCTTCAGGTCGAGTACCAGTGTCTCCTGCGCTCCGGCAGCAACCGACACCATCAGCAATAACAGCATCAATAACCGTTGATTTCTTTTCATTGTCATATGCTCATGTTTTAATTTGTCATCGTTTTGAAATATTTATCAATCAGCTCCTGTCCCTTTCGCGTGCAAATACCTCTGAAATAGGGCAGCAGAATGTTGGTCAGCACATCCTCCTTTTGGAGGTTCATCAGTCTTAACCGTTGGCTGGTGTGCAGAAAATGAACCAGTTCATGGAGGAAATTGTCCACAATGTCAATCGCCAGTTCCTTTCTGAAAATGTCCTCCTTCAATCCCCTTTCCAGAATGGCGTAGGAAACCGAAAACTCCCGGATTTTTTTCTGGTCCTCAAAAAAGCATTCGTGTATCCTCGAAAAATACTTTTTCATATCTTCCACAAAAAGAGGACTGAAGGACATCATCCGGTTGTGTTCCCTTTCAATTATAAGAAAAAGCGCCTCAATGGCATTTTCCGTTTCGGCAACGATTTCGAGGAGCTTGCGGTTATTATTGATGATCACATGCTCAATGACCTGTATCACCAGCTCGTCCTTGTCTCTGAACAACTCATATATGGTACGCTTCGATATGCCAAGGTCCGCCGCTATGTAGTCCATGGTCACGGTGCGAATGCCGACCATTGGAAAGAGCTCTCCGGCCCTCATCAAAATTCTTTCTTTGGTATCCATGCTGAATTGATATAAGAATACAAAACTATAAAACTTTTTTAGTTTTCTGGTTTTACTTCAACCATATTCTTGTGAAAAGTGATTAAAAAATAACAATTCGCTGCCCATATATTTTTTTGCTAATTTTGCCTTCCTAATTGGTTGAAGTATGCCACTTTTAAGTGTTTTCCTTTTAATTGCCGGATTTGTTTTGCTGATTTACGGAGCCGATAAACTGGTGGATGGGGCATCAGCCCTCGCCAAGCGGTACAACATTCCGGATATCGTTATTGGTCTGACCATCGTAGCTTTTGGCACATCCGCCCCTGAAATGGCCATCAACATGGTGGCAGCGGTTAAAGGCAACACAGATATGGTCTTGGGTAACGTATTGGGAAGCAATATTTTCAATGTACTGGCAATTTTGGGAATTACAGCCATCATCAATCCGTTGTCGGTTAAGAAGAATACGGTAAAATGGGAAGTCCCCTTCAGTTTGCTGGCTGCGGTGATGGTTCTTTTGGTTGCCAGCGATAATTGGTTTAATCCAGGCGACAATGTGATCGATTCAAAGGATGGTATCATTCTGCTGCTGTTCTTCGGGGTCTTTTTGTTCTATAATTTTATGCTGGCGAGGTCACATCCCGATGAAGTACAGGTAGAAACCCACCGTTATCCTATATGGAAATCACTGGTTTTCATGGTGGTTGGTCTCGCAGGACTGATCATTGGCGGAAGGCTGATCGTGGACAATGCCGTAAAGCTGGCCACCGTCCTGGGCATCTCAGAGCGGGTGATCGCACTGACCATCGTCTCTATAGGCACATCGCTGCCAGAACTGGCGACTTCGATTGTTGCGGTCAGAAAAAAAGAGGTGGACATAGCCATCGGCAACGTGGTCGGCTCCAATATTTTCAACATTTTCCTGGTCCTCGGTGCCTCCACCGTTGCCAAAAACACCGCAGTGCCCGATGCTTCCTTTATAGATATTATGGTTAACATTGCAGCAGGAATATTCCTCCTGGGATTCGTATTGCAGGGAAAAGAGAAAAACAGCGGGAAGTGGGAAGGCCGGAGCCTGAATCGCGTCGAGGGGATTGTTTTTACCCTGCTATACGTGACCTATATTGTATACCTGGTCCACTGACGGGAAAACGGCCCCGATTGAATCGGGGGAGACCGGAGACGGGAGACAGGAAAACGGAGACAGGAGACAGGAAAACGGAGACAGGAGACCGGGTACCCCGATTCAATCGGGGGTGAATCTGTGGCATTATTAACTCCGTAGGAGTTACCCTATCAATAACTCCGGGTTTCAACCCGGAGAAATTAAATCCATAATATGAAACATACAACCATCTTCTTACTACTATCGTTTCTCCTGGCCGCCGGCTGGGTAAAATCCCAGCAGCCAGCCACTCCAAACTACAACCTGGTCAAAGACATCTGGTACCCGGCGACCGACAATCCCACTGACTACCAGAAAGAGCGATGTCATCTCGATATCTATCACCCCACCGGAACAGAGGGATACCCCACCGTGGTCTGGTTTCACGGCGGAGGCATCACCGCCGGAGAAAAACATATTCCTGAAAGGCTCATGAACAAAGGAATCGCCGTGGTGGCCGCGAATTACCGCCTGCACCCCCGCGCTAAAAATCCGGAATACATTGAGGATGCCGCAGCGGCCGTGGCCTGGGTTTTTAACAACATTGAAAAATACGGAGGAAGCCGGGAGAAGATTGTGGTTTCGGGCCACTCGGCAGGGGGTTATCTGGCCTTGATGGCCGGCCTCGACAGGCAGTGGCTGGCTCCTTATGGCATCGATGCCGATGAAATAGCAGCCCTGGTGCCTTTCAGCGGGCACACCATCACCCACATGACCATCCGCAGGGAACGGGGAATTTCAAATAAGCAACCCCAGGCAGATGAGTTTGCCCCGCTATGGCACGTAAGACCCGATGCTCCACCACTCCACCTGATTTCGGGCGACAGGGAGCTGGAAATGCTGGGGAGGTATGAGGAGAACGCCTACATGTGGCGCATGATGAAAGTGGCAGGCCACCAGCAGACCTATCTCTACGAGCTCGATGGATTCGACCACGGTGGAATGGCTGCCCCCGCTCATGAACTGTTAATCAGGATAACTAAAGATTTATGAAGCTATACATTAAAAACATGGTATGCAACCGCTGCAAAATGGCGGTAAAAACCGAACTGGAAAAACTGGGGATAGGCGTTCTGTCTGTTGAATTGGGAGAGGTTGTTCTAAAGGAAGAATTAACGGAGGAAGAAAAAGCGATAGTTGATGAAAAACTGCAAGACCTGGGCTTTTCCATAATTGATGACAAGAAAAGTCAGCTGATTGAAAAAATCAAAACCCTTATTGTTGAGCTCGTCCATCGGCAAAACAACGTCCTGAAAGTGAATCTGTCTGAATTTCTTTGCAGCCAGCTACCCCACGATTACAATTACCTCACCGCCCTGTTTTCTGCTGTGGAAGGTACCACCATCGAGAAATATTATATTGCCCAGAAAATTGAAAAAGTGAAGGAGCTGCTGATGTATGATGAACTCAACTTAAGCGAAATTGCATGGCAGCTCAACTATTCCAGCGTGGCCTACCTGAGCAGGCAGTTTAAACAGGTAACTGGCTTGACCCCCAGTTATTTCAAGGGTATGAAATCGAGACGGCGCAAGCCCCTCGATGAAGTGTGAAATCATACAAACATTTTTAGAAATAGTATAATATCCATATGATTGATGTTTCTCACCTTTGTAAGGCAATTAAAAGACAAAGGACATGAAAAATCATTCAGGCAAAATAATCGGAACCCATTCCGAAAACATACGCAAGGCTGACGGTTTCCCTACCGGGAACCCAGTGACCCCTTTCAGGCCCGCACATGCCGATACTTTGGCATTCCAGCCGGGCAGCCAGCTCTTTGATCCCAAAAAGATATCCCAAATCACCTTCGAACCGGAAAAACCGGCAAGGAAACCGGGCGATTATCCGGGCAGCGTTAAGAAAACCTTTCCTGTTCTGCAAATGAGCTGCGCGTCATGCGCCGCCAACATCGAAAAAATTCTCCGCCACGAGGACGGTGTGATCGAAGCAAGCATCAACTTTGCCGCAGCCACCGTGATGGTGGAGTACCTTCCCGAAACTGTCAGTCCGGCTGAATTTAAAAAAGTGCTGCAATCTGCCGGCTATGACCTGCTCACGGGGGAGGACGCCACAGAAACGGAATCCGTTGAAGAGATGGAGGACAAAAAGTACCGGACACTCAGGTGGAGGACCATCGGAGCGGCTATACTTTCTCTTCCGGTAGTGATCATCGGTATGTTTTTCATGGATATGCCCTATGCCAACTACATCATGTGGGTATTGTCAACACCCGTTCTCCTGTGGCTGGGCAAGGACTTTTACATCAATGCATGGAAGCAGGCCAAACACAGAACGGCCACCATGGATACCCTGGTTGCCTTAAGCACGGGCGTTGCCTATTTATTCAGTGTTTTCAACACCTTGTTCCCCCAATTCTGGCATGCAAGAGGCTTGCACGCCCACGTCTATTTTGAGGCAGCAGCGGTAATTGTTGCCTTTATCCTGTTGGGAAGAATGCTGGAAGAGAAAGCAAAAGGAAACACATCAGCGGCCATCAGGAAACTGATGGGGCTGCAACCCAAAATTGTAACCATCATAAAAAATGACGGACAACACCTTGAAACGCCAATCGAAATGGTGAATCCGGGGGACCTCCTGCTGGTCAGGCCGGGCGAAAAAATAGCCGTCGACGGCATTGTCAGCGACGGAGGCTCCTATGTAGATGAAAGCATGCTCACCGGCGAACCGGTGCCTGTGCTGAAAATCAGCGGCGATAATGTATTTGCAGGAACCATCAACCAAAAAGGGAGTTTTCAGTTTCACGCCGAAAAGGTAGGCACCGAAACCAGGCTGGCCCAGATTATCCGGCTGGTTCAGGAAGCCCAGGGAAGCAAAGCACCGGTTCAGAAGCTGGTTGACAAAATAGCAGGCATATTTGTGCCGGTGGTCATCGTCATTGCACTGATTTCTTTTACTGCCTGGATGATCCTTGGCGGCGAGGATGGATTTACGCGAGGTATTCTTGCCCTGGTGACTGTGCTGGTGATTGCCTGCCCCTGCGCTTTGGGACTGGCCACGCCCACTGCCCTGATGGTCGGGATAGGGAAAGGGGCTGAAAAGGGTATTTTGATTAAAGATGCCACCAGCCTCGAGCTGGCGAGAAAGGTGAATGCCGTGGTACTCGATAAAACCGGCACCATTACGGAAGGCAAGCCGGAAGTTACCGGAATTGCCTGGCTCCCTGACCGCGAAACACGCAAACAGATACTCTACAGCATCGAGAAGCAATCGGAACACCCTCTCGCTGATGCCGTTGTAAAACATCTGAAGGATATGACAGCAGTTCCCCTGACCGGTTTTACAAGCCTAACCGGGAAAGGGGTCATGGCCACTGCGGAGGGCGACACCTACTATATTGGAAACAGGAGGCTGCTGGAAGAAAACAGTATCCGTGCCGGGGAACAATTAATCAGCGCAGCCCGCCAATGGAGCAACGAATCGAAAACGGTTATCTGGTTTGCCGACAGCAACGAAGCACTGGCAGTAATTGCAATAACCGACAAAATCAAGGAGACTTCGGCGAAAGCCGTCAGGCAGCTGGAGCAGATGGATATCGAAGTGCACATGCTCACCGGCGACAATGAAGCAACAGCGAAAGCGATTGCCGGGCTTGCCGGGATCCAACATTATAAGGCAGAGGTCATGCCTGAAAATAAATCAGAATATATACAACAGCTTCAGCAGCAGGGGAAAACGGTTGCAATGGCTGGCGACGGTATTAACGACAGTACCGCCCTGGCACAGGCAGACGTAAGCATTGCCATGGGCAAAGGCAGCGATATAGCCATGGATGTGGCAGCCATGACCATTGTTTCGTCTGACCTGAAAAAGATCCCTGAAGCCATCAGGCTTTCCAGACTAACGGTCAGGACCATAAGGCAAAACCTTTTCTGGGCATTCATTTACAATATTATCGGGATTCCCCTGGCGGCCGGTTTACTTTATCCCTTTACCGGTTTTCTGCTGAATCCGATGATAGCAGGGGCTGCAATGGCCTTGAGCAGTGTAAGCGTGGTGGGCAACAGTTTACGGCTCAAATGGAAAAAGTAAAATATATCAATAGAAAAGCCCGGGAAATGACTCCCGGGCTTTTGATTTCTTTTATCTCTGGTGTTTATTCTCCAGGATGGATTGCTTCGGTCGGACACACTTCGGCGCATGAACCACAGTCTGTGCAAAGCTCAGGATCAATCACATAGATATCACCCTCAGCAATAGCGTCAACAGGACATTCGTCGATACAAGTTCCACATGCGATACAATCATCGTTAATTACGTAAGCCATAGCTAATATTTTTTGATTAAACAATTGTCGGCGGCAAATGTACAAAGTTTGGCAGAATTTCAAACCAATAACCATTTTAAATTGCAAGGTTTCCCAGCAATAAAATTATATTAACTTTACCCGCAGAAATTATTCTAGCCGCGAAATTTCTATGGAAGAAGGGAACGTTTTGTTTGCACTATTGCTTACACTGTTTGCCGGGCTTGCTACCGGAATCGGCAGTGCCATTGCGTTTGTTGCCAAGCGCACCAACACAAAACTTTTATCGTTTTCTCTTGGTTTTTCAGCCGGAGTGATGATTTACATTTCATTTGTTGAAATATTTCCTGATGCACGACATGCATTTATTGAACGTTTTGGCGAATTCCAGGGAATGCTCTACACCCTCATCGCCTTTTTCGGGGGGATGCTGTTGATTGCCCTTATCGACAAGTTTATACCCTCAGCCGAAAACCCACACGAAATGCGTTCGGTCGAAGCCATGAACAACGAAAAAAAGGCCCTCAATTTCAGAAAACTCTACCGGTTGGGGATTATGACCGCCCTGGCAGTGGGCATACATAACTTTCCTGAGGGTATTGCAACTTTCATGTCCGCAATGAAGGATCCGAAGCTGGGGATTGCCATTGCCATTGCAGTGGCGATACACAACATTCCTGAAGGGATCGCAGTTTCGGTACCAGTGTATTATGCTACCGGCAACAGGAAAAAAGCCTTTCTGCTTTCATTCCTTTCCGGACTGGCGGAACCTATTGGTGCATTGATGGCATACCTGGTATTGATGCCTTTTCTTACCCCTGATAACGTGGACATTGTTTTTGGAGCCGTAATGGCAGGCGTGGCAGGTATAATGGTATTTATTTCACTCGACGAGTTACTTCCTTCCGCTGAGGAATACGGAGAGCACCACCTGGCTATATATGGCCTGACCGGCGGCATGGGTGTTATGGCTTTAAGCCTTCTCCTTCTTATTTAACTTGTAATATTGGCAAACTGCCGTCAATCCGCAAATTTCACACTCCGGACGCCTCGCCTTGCAAACATACCTGCCGTGCAATATCAGCCAGTGATGTGCGGTGGGCACCAGTTCTTCAGGGATGTACTTCATCAGTTGCAGCTCCGTAGCCAGTGGCGTCTTTGCATTGGTAACCAGTCCTATCCGCGCAGCCACCCTGAAAACATGCGTATCCACTGCCAATGCAGGCTTGTTGTATACCACAGAGGCAATCACATTGGCCGTTTTGCGCCCTACGCCGGGCAACTTCTGCAGATCATCCACATCCGGCGGGACTTTTCCGTCAAACAGTTCGACCAGCTTCCGGGCCATGCCTACCAGATGTTTGGATTTGTTGTTGGGATAGGAACAACTTCTGATGTATTCAAATATTTCGGCAGGTTCGGCTTCTGCCATCCTGTAGGGATCTGGAAAACGCTGCAAAAGTGCCGGCGTGATCTGGTTCACCCTTTTGTCGGTACACTGGGCTGAAAGGATCACCGCCACGATCAGATGAAACGGATTCCCATATTGCAGCTCCGTTTCCGCTACCGGCATGTTTTGAAGAAAATAATCAATTACCGCCTGAAATAATTTTTTTTTCGTCATTACGCTGGATTTTATGCAATTAATGAATGATTAAGCCAAAAATTAAAAAAAAATACGATTATAGTGTAACAAAATACTATTGCGACAGTCTTATCCAAAGAGAACAAACATAGAAATAAATTTTTTCGGTTCGGAATCATTTCAACTCCATATACAGAAATGGTTTTAAGTTAAAAATTAAACAGAGAAAAGCCGGTGTTGACCGGCTTTTTTATTTCTGTTTAACCTCCAATTCCCGCAAGTGTTCCATCTTTTTGAGTTCCAAAAATTGGCGGATGCCTGTGAGATGCTCTTTT
>CAYMXK010000090.1:8022-13646 GCA_964393915.1 uncultured Prolixibacteraceae bacterium | reverse complement strand
GTCTTTTTCTTTTCTTTCCGCTAGGCATAATTTTTTACTTTACGTGGTTTTTTACTTTCGAAACGAATGATTTTGCCGGTTTGAAAGATGGAATGTTGTGTTCCGGAATAATGATGGTAGTGTTCTTCGAAATATTTCGGGCAGTCTTTTCTGCTCTTTTCTTTACTACGAAGCTACCAAAACCTCTCAGGTAAACATTTTTACCATCTACTAAACAATCTTTTACTGTTTCCATGAACGCTTCTACTGCTTTCTGCACAGTTACTTTTTCAATTCCTGTGTTCTTAGAAACTTCATTAACGATATCTGCCTTTGTCATTTCTTAAAATATTTAGTTTTCAATAAATTAATCGGATTAAACCGGTGTGCAAAAATATAAATTATTTAAAAATTAAAAACTTTTTACCTTAAATTATTCTGAATAATAGCATTAAACTATTTTACGCATCCCGGAAATCAGCATTTACCCCCTTTCCGGGGTGGTATTTTTTAAAAATCCCTCCATAATTGAGGTATTGCAGATGAATTTATCTTTTTCCTCTGCATACTTTAGGTGCAAATGGCTACTTTTGCTGATCTGAATAATCTGAATATTCTCATTTTTAAATGAATAGTTTCACCGACCCGATATATTTGTGGTATTCCGGGAATCAGCGCAACCTGCCTTGGCGCAATGTCTCTGATCCTTATCTGATATGGATATCTGAAACGATCCTTCAACAGACACGAATTGCCCAGGGATTGCCCTACTACCTGCGTTTTACCGGGCGTTTCCCCGATGTTGAAACACTTGCTGCTGCGCCTGAAGATGAACTGTTGAAATTGTGGGAGGGACTTGGTTATTACTCTCGCGCGAGAAATCTTCATTTCGCCGCAAAATCAATATTAAAAAATCATGAAGGAAAATTTCCTGACTCTCACGATTCGATCCGAAGGCTCAAAGGAGTTGGCGATTATACCGCCGCAGCTGTTGCATCTATAGCCTATGGATTGCCTTATGCTGCAGTTGATGGAAATGTACTGAGGGTCCTTTCCCGGTATTTTGGCATTGACCTTCCGATAGATTCCGCCATTGGTCGAAAGGCCTTCCGTGACCTGGCCAATGAAATATTGCTGATTAGAGATCCTGGAATGCATAACCAGGCAATAATGGAGTTTGGTGCCCTTGTATGCACACCGAGAAATCCTGATTGCAAAAATTGCCCTTTACACGGTTCGTGTATCGCATTTTCAACGAACAGAACAGCTAAACTGCCGGTTAAAAGCAAGCGAATCAGAAAAACCACAAGGTATTTTATCTTTGTCCTGCTTGAGTCAACCTCCCATATTTTATTGGAAAAGAGGATCAGCAGCGATATCTGGAAAAACCTCTGGCAGCTTCCGGCAATGGAAACTGAGCAGCAAGCCGGAGATGCAGATATTCTTGAAAGACATGAAATCAGCCAGGTTCTCAGACAAACCGGTAGCCGGCTGGTTAAATTAAGCCCTGTTTATATACATGAATTAACCCATAGAAAGATTTGCGCGCGTTTTGTCCATATACAATGTGTGGACATAACCTGTTTTGGTGGAAATTTTATGCAGGTTAATAAGGAAGAAATGTATAAATTTGCCTTTCCGGTTTTAATTAAAAAATACCTGACTGAAAATAATTTTTTGTAAATCATCAAGTTGATCGCGAATCCTAATTAGAAAATCAGTTAACCAGTTAAAAATTTACCCATGTCAATTAACAAAGTCATTTTAGTTGGAAATGTCGGTGCCGATCCAGAGGTCAGGCACCTGGACAATAATGTAGCAGTAGCCAATTTACGAATGGCCACCTCTGAATCATATGTCGCCAAAAACGGAGAACGGGTAACCACCACCGAATGGCACAACATCGTTTTATGGAGAGGTTTGGCAGAAATGGCAGAAAAATATATCCGGAAGGGAAAGCAGATTTATGTCGAAGGACGAATCCGGACCCGATCTTACGACGACAAAGACGGACAGAAGCGATACATTACTGAAATATACGGCGATGTGGTCAGACTGCTGGGAGGGCGCGATGCACAGCAGGGCGACAGCCATACTGAAAGTCAGAACCACAGGGAAAGCACCCCTGCAAACCAGGCTGAAACTTCCGGTTTTGGGGACCAGCCCGACGATGATTTGCCATTTTAACCTTATACGCTGACTATTGGAACCCGAAACTTTATCATCAGGCGATCCCCTTAGTTGGGGATTTCATTTTCAACCTTTAACGGCGGCCATACTGGCTGGTCTTGCTCTCCTTCTGGTTTTATCAGCGCTTATCAGCGGCTCTGAGGTGGCATATTTTTCGCTTGGCCCGGGTGAAAAAAAGAAACTGTCAAAAAACCGGCGCGACCAAAAGGTATTGCACAATCTGCAGAATCCGGAGAAACTTCTCGCTACGATATTGGTTTCAAATAATTTTGTGAATATTGCCATCGTCATAATAGGGGCATATGTAACTAATTTGATGTTTGATTTCACCAACTCACCAGTCGTCGAGTTTATCATTCAGGTTGCAGTCATCACATTTGTACTTCTGGTTTTCGGTGAGATCCTGCCCAAAGTATATGCAACGCATTACCCATTGGCATTTTCCAGGTTTATGGCATACCCGCTGTCCATTCTTGAAAAAATATTCAGGCCTGTAAATGCCATACTGATCATGTCGACTGCCTTTGTGAACAAACGCCTGCGCAAGCGTCAAAAGGATATATCCATGGATGAAATATCGCAGGCACTGGAGCTTACATCCGGCAATGAGGTTTCTGATGAGAAGGAAATTCTCGAAGGCATCGTGAAATTCGGCAATAAAAGCGTAGCCGAGATAATGCGGCCAAGGGTGGATGTGGTTACCATTGACATCCGGTCGGGATTTGACACTGTGCTGGAAGTTATTGACCAGACAGGGTATTCCCGTTTGCCCGTTTACACTGAGTCCTTTGATAATGTAAAGGGCATCCTCTTTATCAAGGACCTGCTGCCTTATACTGAAAAGGGACCCGGATTTAACTGGCAAAGCTTGTTGCGTCCGCCTTTTTACGTTCCTGCAACCCGCAAGATAAAGGCCCTGCTCGAAGACTTTCAGAAAAACAAGGTACACATGGCTGTTGTCGTTGATGAATACGGGGGCTCTTCAGGAATTGTTACCCTCGAAGATGTGCTGGAGGAGATAGTCGGGGATATTGCCGACGAATTCGATGAGGATGAACATTTTTATTCACAGATCGGTGACAACAAATACCTTTTCGACGGAAAAGCAACATTGGTTGATTTCTGCAAGGTAACCAGCCTCAATGAAGATATCTTTGATGATGTGAAGGGCGATGCGGATACGCTTGCCGGGCTTATCCTTGAACTGAAAGGAGAGTTTCCCGTGCAGAATGAAAAATTCGTATGTAAAAATATTCAGTTTACTATCGAAGCCATAACCAAGCGGAGAATTAAACAAATCAGAGTGGACATCGTATAGAGATCTGAAATATCGATCGTGAAATTTCGTTAGTAAAGAAAAAACATGCGGACAGCGATTCTTATCATAACAACTTTGGCTGTTTTTCTTGCAGGATGCAGAGAGAAATTTACTCCCAAGCCCCGCGGATATTTCCGGATTGATTTTCCTGTTAAGGAATATGTGCCGATGGCTCCGGGGTATCCCTATTCTTTCGATATTCCGGCCTATTCTTTTGCTACACCCGATAATTCTCCATTTGCTGAACCCAATTGGGTGAATATTCTCATCCCCGGCAACAAGGCCGAAATTCATCTCAGTTATAAACCGGTTGCCGATAACCTGTTTGTTTATACCGAAGAATCCCGTGAACTGACATACAAACATACCCAGAAGGCAAGTGCAATAGAGGAAAGGATTTTTATAAATCATGGTGAACGGGTGTATGGAACCATCTACCTGATCAGCGGGAATGCGGCGTCTCCGATCCAGTTTTACCTTACCGACAGTGCCCGTCATTTTTTGCGTGGTGCACTGTATATCCGGGATGTGCCCAATATTGATTCTCTGAAGCCTGTGATTGATTTTCTGGTGCCCGATGTTATCCGGCTGATTGAAACTACCGTATGGATAAACCCTTAGATCTCCTGATGTTGTTGTTTCAGCCGTTCAGACAATTGCCTAATTTAAAGAATACGGAAGAATGCCTTTTTTGAAGAAAATAGAACATCCTGAATATACGCTTGGCTTGTGGCATATCACCGAATCCTCCGGGACGCTCTTTGATGAAGTGAGGTTATCTGATGAGGATTTGAGTATATATAATTGTTTCTCAAATGAACGAAGGAAACGGGAATTTCTGGCAACCAGGCATCTTTTGCATTTGCTTACCGGGGAAACCTGTCATTTAGACTACCATCCAAATGGGCGGCCGGCATTGAATGATCCTGGAAAGTGGGTCAGTATATCCCATTCCGTTTCCATGGCAGCCGTAGTTATAGCCTCAAAACCTGCAGGTATCGACGTGGAAGAAACTTCACGCAATATCGGGAAAGTGGCCGGCCGGTTTTTATCGGCCGAAGAGCTGGAATGGACAGGGAGCATGGATCAACCAGAGTTTATTAGGCTAATTTGCTGGTGCGTTAAAGAGTGCATATATAAAATGGCAGACTCCACGGAGGTTGATTTTGCCAGGCAGATCGTTGTATATCCGTTCATTCTGGAAGATAAACACATTGAAGCTGCATTTTTAAAAGGGGATCATGCAGTGCCGGTAAGCCTCCAATTTTCCGTTGAAAAGAACAATGTTGTAATCTGGGGCGTTGAATGAACAAAAGTTACAGATAATGAAATTACCGGAAAATCAGATAATCGTCATTTTTGGCGCTTCGGGCGACCTTACCCGGCGAAAGTTAATTCCTGCCTTGTATGATCTGTACATTCAAAACCTGCTTCCTCCCCACTTCGGGGTACTGGGAGTAGGTCGCACCCCCATGGACGACATAGGCTTCAGGGAAAATATGCAGGAGTTTCTTCCGGCCGGAGAAAAAAGAGAGGCATTTAAAATGCTGCTTTTTTACCATTCCATGGAGACAGCGGTGGTTGACCATTACCATGGTCTTCGAAAACGGCTCGATCAGCTCGAAGAACAGGTGCCAACCGGAGGTAACTATATATTTTACCTGTCAACACCCCCTTTCCTGTATGAGGTTATTCCGCGGAACCTTCACGCAGCAGGATTGTCGCGAAATGATAAGGGATCCAGAAGGCTAATCGTGGAAAAGCCCTTTGGGACAAGCCTTGTGACTGCGAAACAACTGAATGTTTCTTTGATGCACTATTTCGACGAAAACCAGGTTTACCGAATCGATCATTATCTGGGGAAAGAGACTGTGCAGAACTTGCTGGTAACACGTTTCAGCAATGGTATATTTGAACCGCTCTGGAACCACAATTTTATCCATCACGTGGAGATAACATCCGCAGAAAGTCTTGGCATTGAAGGTCGTGGTGGTTATTACGACTCCTCAGGCGCCCTGCGCGACATGGTACAGAACCATCTTTTACAGATGGTTGGTTTCATTGCCATGGAACCACCTGCTGTTTTGGAGGCCAATGCCATCAGAAATGAAATACTGAAAGTTTTTCAGGCACTCAG
>CAYMXK010000090.1:5423-7922 GCA_964393915.1 uncultured Prolixibacteraceae bacterium | reverse complement strand
CCGGGTGCCGGTTTCCATGTGCAAACTGTGAATATGGATTTTCATTACAGCAGTTTGTCTGACATACCGTTGCCATCTGCTTATGAAAGGTTACTGCTGGATTGTATGCATGGTGATGCAACCCTATACACAAGAGGCGATGCAGTGGAAGAGGCATGGAAATTTATTCAGCCAGTTTTGAATGCCTGGAAATCCAACCCTGCGATACCTGTTTACGGTTATCCTTCGGGTTCCTGGGGTCCCGATGTTGCTGACCAGCTTATTATTGACGGCCAATGGCGCTATCCATGTAAAAACTTAACCAACGGCGGACATTGTGAATTGTAAAATATGCTTCTGACGATCGAAAAAAATCATTAGGTTGCATCATTCATGATCAGCAACAAAAGAATCAATATCATTTTCCGAAAGAATTTCCCTCGCAGCCCGGGCTTTTTCAGCAGTAGGGAAGGGGCCGGCCATGACTTTGTATAGATTTTTATTGAATTTGATAATTGTTTTGAAATCGAATCCTCGCGTAATCCTGTTCGCCAGATCCAGGGCATTCTTTTCCAGCGAAAATGCCCCTGCCTGCAGGAAGAATTCCCTGGATTGAATACCCGTTTCTATTTCTTCCGTTGGCTTCTCTTCAGTTGTTTCCAGAGTGGCAGGAAGTTCAGCCTCATAATTTTTATCAGTTATGAAGGCATCAATATTCTGCTCATACAGCAATCTCCTTAAATTAATACCTTCTTCAAGGTGGGTGCCCAGATTAAGGATTACCTTGTAAAAACCATCTTCAGTAATTACAGCAAAATCCCGGTTGAACTGACCATTCAATTTACGGGCCAGCTCAGCAGCCCTGTTCTTTTGGAGGAAGTTACCTGCCAATAACCAGAATTGTTGATTGTTGTGTTCAGAAATTCGTATACTATCAGGCGGAGCATCTGTGGTTACAGGTTGGACACCTGCGGATGGCTGGAGTTCATCCTGTTTGACATCATATTTAACAACAATTGCCGGAAAATCAATGACTGATCCCTGGCGGGAGTAGGGTATGGTGAACTTAAAAGACGAGGGATTCGCGACAAGATTCGTTTTGTAAAACTCACTTGTGTCCAATGCAAGGATATATTCACCCGGAGTTAATCCGGCGGCAGAATATCGCCCCGTATTGTCAGGGTGGATACTGGTAATTAAATTCCTTTCAGCATCAAATATATGGATATTGGCATTGAAGTAATCGCTGCCGGAGTGCTGGTAATCCAATAAGACTGCCCCTGATAACTTATTATAGGGTAAAACTGCTATATGTATTTTCTTTAGCTGATTTGGATCCGTCTCGATTAATAATTGCTTTTTAGGCACCCATAGTTTGCTCTTCTTCAGATGGTTGTCGTCTATCTCCAGATGGTAGGTGGTGTGTGCTTCCAGTCCTGTAACATTAATGATAGCTGGTTCTGAATCTTTGTAGATATTGCCTTTGTTGATCCTGATGCTTAATCCTTCAACACATGGCTCATCAAAATCTTTGATTCCGTCATGGTCAACATCTATAAAGGGTATGATGGTTAATCCGGCTTTACCTGCAAGCATATGGTTGCTTAGATGGACCCTGCCTCTTCCAAATGCAATGCTGCCTCTGATTCCATGTGAAACCGTTATATCCTCGCCCTTGAACTTGGCAGTCAGGCTGGTTTGTGCAAATGGGACTTCGTAGCGCAACCTGAAAAGCAGCGTATTCAGATCGGTTTTGACATTTCTTTCTGCGACAAATGATAAATGCCCCGAACGCAAAATTCGTTGTTCGACCTCCGTTCTTAATGCAAGAAATTCCCTGTTGGTGAGATCAATAAAAGTGTTTGGCCTGAGCGTGAGTGAATTGCCAAGTTTAATACTGGCCGAAATATTCGAAGATACGTTGGGTTTTTCATCGTCGGCCCAACTCGCATAGGCAGTGAGGTGCGGGTTTAGTTTTCCACTCCGGGTGGTATATGTCAGACTGGCTGAGTTAAGGGTAGTTTCGTCGAAGGCATTTTGCTGGTAGGACCACATGGTAAAGGCTTTCTTGCCGGCAAGTTTGATCGGAGCTGTAAGTGAGGCCTTAAACTCATTTCTGACATCGGTATGTATGGCAACCTGACCAGGTTCATAAGAGGCAAGATATGCCTCAACAGCTAATCCGGATGGCACATGATAATAGAATCTACCCTGGTATCTGACTTCATGAGCATACTCACCATATATCAACATGTTCCTGAGAGGAGAAATGGAACCCTTGGCAAATGGAATATTGTGTGTGATGCCGGGAGAATAATAGTATTCGTATCCTCCTCCCAGGGTCATAAACCGCGAAATACCCATGTTCAACTCAGCTCTGCCAAAGCCGGCGTAATCATTGTCGTAAAGACCGCCGCCGGTGATTTTGTATTCCAGTTTGCCTTTTTCTGCAAAGTTAAATGGAACCTCAATCAATTTTTCGCGAATGCGCTCCTCTCCATGAGGACCAAAAAACTTCAT
>CAYMXK010000090.1:0-5323 GCA_964393915.1 uncultured Prolixibacteraceae bacterium | reverse complement strand
CCGGCATAGATTTGCCGGATAAACCGGCTATCATTGTTTATCCATCTCCAGGAATAGTGTTGATTGGAATCTTGCAGTCCATGCTTGCTGGTGAGGTTAAGGAAAATATTGGCCTCACCACCGAGCAATTCTGCTCCCAAGCCAAGTTCTGCCTCCGTTTCGACGGGTTTCCGGACCTGCTGTACTGTGCGAAACCCCCAGTCAGCCATTCCGGGCCTGAAAAGATGGTATTCACGCTTATGTATCTTTTCTGCAGGAAGCCCTCCTTCGAGATATGGAAAAGGCAGACTGATTTCATTTTGTCTGCTGTATTGATACAGAGGCATATCGGCATAAGCCCTGATCTCTGATATGTTTCTTTTCAGGTTTATTGTCAGGTAAAATTCGAATATTGTTTTGAAAAGATCACTTCGGAGATATATTCCTCTGTCTGTTCTTGTAATTTCATTTTTTCGCAAATTGTAAACATTGCCGTTGTACCTGATTATGTTTCTTTTTGCATCAATAAGAAAAGGCAGACCTGTTGTACTTAGTTTTCCGGTGATGGAATCCGTCGTTATGGATATCCTGGTTTCGACACGGATAAACTGAAGGAATTGGCTTACCGGAAAAAAAAAGTGGCTGGAATTCTCATCATACAAAGCAAGGGTCTCGAATCCGCCAAACCCGTGGACATGAGTAAATACGTTAATCTCCTTTAATTCAGCTGAAGTTCTTAATGGCAGAATATTCAGGAGCAAAAAAAACAGAAACAGTGGTGTAATTCTAAGTTGGTTGTTCATATTAAATCAGGCCCTTTATAAATCCCATAATGAGACCTTCAAAAATACATTTTTTTTGCTTTTTTCGATAAAAGCTTATGTAAATTGATTATTTCAATACACATAATTTTACATAAATAAGCAAAAATAATTTTTCCAGTTTCTCCTGCATAGTGTAAGAGCTTTAATTAATTCGTTTTAATTCAAACAAATATTTTAATTTTACAAGATGCTAAAGTCATTGATATGGAAAACAATATCGAGGTCAAAGTAACGGATTCACCTAAGAAGCTGGCAAAACGTGTAGCAAAAGCCATTGCCGGCATGCTTCAGAACAGTGACCAGAAGAGAATTCATATTGCACTCTCGGGTGGCACCACCCCCCGGATTCTTTTTGAACGTCTTGCCTTGAAATATGGTGAGCTAACTGAATGGAATAAAATTCACCTGTGGTGGGGAGACGAACGTTGCGTGGATCCCGGCTCAAGTGAAAGCAATTTCAGGATGACCGAAGAAACGCTCATTTCTAAAGTTTCCATCCCAAAAGATAACATCCACCGGATCAGGGGTGAAGCTATTCCTGAAGAGGAGGCACTCAGGTATGAGGAAGAAATCAAAAGTTTTCTGGACATGAGGGATGGGCTGCCGGTTTTTGACCTTGTCTTGCTAGGAATGGGAGAAGACGGGCATACGGCCTCCCTGTTTCCGGACCATTTGGAATTGCTGCAAAGCGATAAACTTTGCTCGGTGGCAATACATCCTCAGTCGGGTCAGAAAAGAATAACCCTCACCGGGAAGGTGATCAACAATGCCCACGAAATTTTTTTCATGGTCACCGGAGCAGGTAAAGCCCGTAGGGTGTCCGAAATCATGAACAACCACTCTTCTGCAAAAGGGTTGCCGGCATATCACATTCTGCCGGTACATGGCAGGCTGACCTGGTATCTCGACACACAGGCTTCAGAAATGATTTAACAGACAGGACTATGGTGTTTACACCTTTGGTAAAGTCCAAGGTTGCCGGTAATGAGCATTTACCAGGTAGTTGGCCTCGTCGTCGTTGATAAATTGCTGCTTGTCGTGATCCCAGAAAACCTTACGACCTAACCGGTAGGAAATATTTCCCAGATGGGCGATGCGGGCGATATGGGCGCCGATCTCAATGTCGCAAACCGGTTTCTCCCTGGTTTTCATGCAGTCGAGGAAGTTTTTCACATGCAATTCAAGTCCTTTCCCGGTCGATTTCTGCAGGGGGACAGGTTGAAAGTCCTTATTGGCACTAACGCTCCTTGTTTCAGGAATAACTTCCCACCCGCTCCTGTCGACTACCAGGGTACCATACTCCCCAACGAATGCAACGCCATGCCCGCGGCCAAAATTTGCCCCGTATATTCCGATTGTGTGGTCCCAAAGCAATCCGAAATCACCAAAATCATACATTGCCATCAGCGTGTCGGGAGTCTCCATGGCATCATCGGGATAAGCATACTTTCCTCCAGTGGCCATCACCGATTTCGGAACGTAAAGGTTCATTCCGTACAGTGCATAGTCCAGCAGATGCACACCCCAGTCGGTCATCAGCCCGCCTGCATAATCCCAATACCAGCGGAAGGTAAAGTGAAACCTGTTGATATTGAAAGGTTTCTTTGGAGCAGGTCCTAACCACATGTCATAATCTACGCCTGCCGGGGCCGGGGAATCAGGTTCCACAGGTATGGAACCTTTCCAGCCTATATAGGACCAGGAGCGGACAGAGCGCACCCTGCCAAGTTTCCCGCTGTGTACATAATCGACCGCGTCTTTCCAGTGCGGATCACTCCTCTGCCACTGGGCAACCTGAACCACACGTTTGTAGCGATGTGTCGCCTTTACCATAATGTTGCATTCCTGTATGGTATTGGCCAAAGGTTTTTCAACAAACACATCCTTCCCTGCCTCGCATGCATAGACCATTGGCAGACAGTGCCAGTGGTCGGGTGTGGCCACAATAACTGCGTCAATATCTTTTTGATCAAGAAGTTGCCTGAAATCGCCATACAATTTGGGTTTATATCCGGCCAGTTTTTCGACATCTGCTGCACGCTCCTCCAGTACATTCCGGTCAACGTCGCACAATGCCGCACACACCACTCCCGGTTGCCCGAGAAACGTCCTGAGATTGGCCCATCCCTGGCCTTTGCAGCCGATAAGCCCCACAGTTATGGTGTCGTTTGCCGAAACAGAGCCTGCATTTATAATGTAGGGGAAAGCCGCAGTTCCTGCTGTTGCAAGGGCTGCATTTCTGATAAATAATCTTCGGTTGTTCATGGTATGTATATTTTTAAAAATTAATGCCGGTTGAAAAGCTGTCAATGAGGTTGCGGAGCCTCGTAAACTTCAAAATTATAAAAAAAACATCAAAACATCAGATAACCTGAAAATGAAAAGGGGGAATTTAGGTGGTTCCGTTCATAATTCTTTATTTTTACGGCAAGAAATATTGAGATACAATGAAACCATCGCCAATGCTCGCCCGAAATCACTGGAAATATATAAAGGATTCGGATTATGAGGTAGCTGTTCTGCCCTGGGGTGCCACCGAAGCGCACAATTATCACCTGCCCTACGGGACCGACATCCTGGAGGCTGAAGCCATCGCTGCCGAATCGGCCGGGCAGGCCTCTGAAAGGGGTGCCAAAGTCGTGGTACTCCCGGTTATCCCTTTCGGCGTAAATACCGGTCAGCACGATATTAAACTGGATATCAACCTCAATCCTTCCACACAATTTCTTATTCTGGATGATGTAATTGCCAGTCTGATCAGACACAATATCAATAAGCTGATTGTGCTGAATGCTCATGGAGGCAACGATTTCAGGCAGATGCTGAGGGAGCTCGGATTGAAATACCCGGCCATGTGGCTTTTTCAGGCCAACTTTTACCAGATTCCTCTTCCGGAGAAGCTTTTCGATGAAGCAGATGACCATGCCGGCGAAATGGAAACCAGCCTGATGTTGCACCTCCACCCCGGGTTAGTGTTGCCTTTGGAAGAAGCCGGCGATGGTGCCTCCAGGAAAATAGGAATCCAGGCCTTACAGCAAAAATGGGCGTGGACCGAACGTGAGTGGAGCAAAGTTACCCGTGATACCGGAGTTGGTAACCCCCACAAGGCTACTGCCGTAAAAGGGGAGAAGTATTTCAGGCACGTGACGTCACAAATGGCAGATATGTTGGTTGAGGTGGCGAAAATTCAAAGAGAAGACGCCTATCAGTAATTCCACATTTTTTGCAAATTAATTCTGGCGATTATCAATCAGGCAGTTGGGCAGGTAAAGAGAAAATTCCATATTTTTATGCGCTCGCTTAATGGAGAATTATTCATTTTAAAGATAAAAGCTTATGAGAACATCAAGAAGAGATTTTCTGAAAACCAGTACACTTGCCATAGGAGGAGCTGCGCTTATTCCTGGCCTGGCATGCACTGGCGGTACCAGGGGAACAGCGCCTGTCACAATGGCTATTCAGCTGTACTCTGTTCGCGATGAAATGCGGGCCGATCCGATGGGGACGCTTACACAACTGGCCAATATGGGGTATACCCATGTGGAACATGCCAATTATGTAGATCATAAATTTTATGGGTGGACAGCCGTTGAATTTAAGAAAGTGCTTGATGGATTGGGACTTAAGATGCCGTCGGGACATACAGTGCTGGGCGGAAACCACTGGAACGATGATTTGAAGGACTTTACCGACGACTGGAAGAAACTTGTCGACGATGCTGCTTATATGGGTCAGGAGTATGTGGTCAGTCCATGGCTTGATGCCAGCCTGCGGAAAACCTATGATGACCTGGTAAGGTTTATGGATATATTCAACAGGTGTGGTGAACTGTGTAAAAAGTCGGGAATGCGTTTTGGTTATCACAACCACGACTTCGAATTCAGTGAGGTGCTGAATGGCGAAACGGTTTTTGATATCATGATGAAAAATACCGACACCGACAAGGTCGTTATGCAGCTGGATACCGGGAATATGTATGTTGCCGGGGCATTGGCCAAGGATTTGCTTGAGAAATATCCGGGACGGTATGACAACATCCATCTGAAGGATATGGTCAGAAACGCCAGTGGTAAGAGCTTTGAAAGTACGGTTATCGGCAAAGGGCTTTTGCCAATGAAAGAGATCGCCGATCTGGCACGCGATTCAGGAACCACTCTGTTTATAATTGAGCAGGAAGCTTACCAGGGTAAATCTCCCATGGATTGCATGGTTGAAAACTTCGAAATGATGAAATCCTGGGGATATGTATAGCTGAGGTTTTGCCAGGCATTAAAAAGCCGGGGGTTGTTCATGAATAACTTCCGGCTTTTTATATTCCTCTAAAATAAGTTGTCTCTGTTTGATAATTTTGAGGATATTGCAGGTTTATCTAAATTTACCGCCATGAGTCCGATACCATTTCATATTGTTTCCGGATTTCTGGGCAGTGGCAAAACCACCTTCCTGCTCGAAATTCTCAGTATGGCGCCTGCCGGATTGCGTATAGGCATAATACAGAATGAATTTGCCCCTGCCCATAT
>CAYMXK010000089.1:0-13796 GCA_964393915.1 uncultured Prolixibacteraceae bacterium | reverse complement strand
ACATCGGATCGATAAAATCAGTCTCCCCTTTCCAGCCTGAAAGCAGGATCATGCCAGCTGCAAGTACCTCGCTCAGCGGCGCCTCTCCCTGAATCTGACGGTAACCCCTTTTGTGAAGCGATTCTCCTGAACTGTCTATGGACAATGTGCATAAGTTGTTATTGATGTGTACATGAAAGATAATATCCGGTGTTTTTGTGTCAATATCTGGCCGGTTACCTGTTCTCTGTCTGAATCGGTCGACTATTGCATCTTTCAGTTTAAGTGATGCAAACATTGAATTTTTGAATAAATCTGAGTGAAAAACTGTACTCTGAACGGCGAATGTTTGATTAATGTTCATGAAAGTTTCCCACTTTATTTTCATGCACTTTACATAAAAATCGTCGGTATTGGTAAAGCGAAAGCTATCTATCTGCCTGAATATCCTCAGGGCAGTCCGGAGACGGTAGTTGGCCCGGTAAACCATAGCCAGGTCACCCTGGAAATATACCGCCCTGTTGCCAACAGAGATGTTTTCTCCTCCAATCTCTTTTACTTCCTGTGCCAGCACTTCTTCCAGGCCTTCAAGGGTTTTCACGGTTATAGTTATCTTTTCCAAAACTCTCTTTTTTTTATAAATATTAACTCAGATTCCGGCTCCGTCAAGAAAATTATTTTCACGGTGACGGCTTTGGGCAACCTTCGAATTGGGGGGCAAATCGCGCGTTACCCATACATTGCCTCCTATGATCGAGTTTTTCCCGATAGTTATCCTGCCCAGAATGGTTGCGCCGGCATAAACAATCACATTGTCCTCCACAATGGGATGGCGAGGAACTCCTTTTACGGGATTTCCGTTTTCATCGAGTTCGAAGCTTTTTGCACCGAGAGTAACGCCCTGGAATATTTTGACGTTATTACCAATAATAGACGTAGATCCGATAACCACGCCTGTACCATGGTCTATTGTAAAGAATTCACCGATTTGTGCCCTGGGGTGTATGTCGATCCCCGTTTCACTATGGGCCATTTCAGAGATATATCGTGGTATTATCGGAACTTTAAGTTCGTAAAGACGGTGGGCTACCCTGTAGTTCGTGATGGCTTTAATGGCGGGATAGCAAAAAATCACCTCGCCAAAACTCACTGCCGCCGGATCTCCCAGGTAAATGGCTCTCACATCGTTTACAAGTTTACGGCGAATTTCCGGCAAATATTCAATAAAATCAAGGGCCATCCTTTTAGCCAATTCAGTATGACGCACCATTTTGTCGTCTGATTGATCCGTGCATTCGAAGCACAAGCCTGCCAGTATTTCGTCACTCAGAACTTCAAAAAGTTCATCCACATAAACGCCCATATAATGCTGAATTGTGTTGGGCCTGAGAGAAGTGTTCCCGAAATATCCAGGGAAAATAACTTCACGCACCAACTCAACAATCCTGGCGAGTTTTTGAATGGAAGGCATAGGTTCTCCCAACCGGTGCTCATGACATACCAAATCGTATGTTTTTGGATCGGAGAGCTTTTCAATGGTAGCTCCAATTATTTGGTTGCAATTTTTGTCGTTCATTTTAATCCGGATTTTGTTTTGGCAGCTAAAAGTAATCTATGTTTTTGTTAGTTGTATCAGATTTCTCTTATAAAATCAACTGCATTTAGCAATCTTTTATCAGAGGCACCTGTAACAAGCCTGTACTTAAATCCGGATTCCCTGATAATTTCCAGATAACGCTTATAAAGTATTTCGCGCATTTCACCTCCGTTTTCACGAACTTTGTCGGGAATCCATGGAATGTCGGTATCGCATACAAGGAACAAATCGACAGGCGAGTTTTTTATAGTTTCCGGTATCCATCCGGGGATTTTTTTAAAAACTACCTCAAGCCATACCATCGTGATGATCAGCCACGTGTCAAAGAAAACATACTCCTGACGAAGTACCCTTGATTTGTTCATTTGGGCATTTTGCATCAGGGCAATCGACACCACATCATTATAAGTGTACGGATGTTTTAGCTGCTCAATGTAATCCCTCGAAAATTCAGGAAAGGCAGGCGCGCAAAATAACCGCGACAGCTGTTGGGTAAGAACTGATTTCCCGGTTGATTCAGCGCCGGTTACTACAATTATTTTGGGTGTTTTGCCCATCATGGTGATTTCAAGTGAAGTTGATAGTCATTATGCCACTTTTTGTATCCGACAAAAGCCATTGCCGTATATACCAGGAACAAAACTGCGGTAGGCCAAAGCCCTTTAAAGACATATAAACCGGCTGATACAACATCAACGACGATCCAAATCAACCAGTGTTCCAGGATTTTCCTGGCCAGCATAAAGGTGGCCACAATACTTAAGGCGGTTGTAGCAGCATCCATGATTGGGACCGGTGAATCTGTATGGAATTTCAGCAAAAAGAAGATTATGCAAAAAACAAGAAAGGCAGCGACAGTCGCATAAACTGCCCAACGAAACGTTATCCTTCTTACCGGTAATGAGGAAGAATTGTTCTCCGGATTGCCCCTGCTCCATAAATACCAGCCGTATATGCTGATAAATACATAATAGAATTGCAGTCCCATATCAGCATAAAATTTCGACTGGAAAAAAACAATAATGTAGAGAAGGGAAGTCCCCAGGCCGGTTGGCCAGGTAAGGATACTCTGCCTGATGGAATAAATGATATATGCCATGCCAAGAACGGCACCCAGCAATTCAATATAATTGGCTGAGAGCCATTCTAATAGCCATCGTGTCATTTCACCATTATTTCATCATTTTTGACCAGCATGTATTTATAAGTTTTCTGGTCTTTGAGCAGATCGAGAGCCTTGACAATGGTCTTGTCATCCTGGTTGTAAATCATAAAGAAATGATCTCTCGTGAATAGGTCTCTTGCAATAAAGGCTTTTAACTCCTTCTTTATCATTTCCAGAGTGTAATTAATACTTTCCTGGTCACGTTCAATCCCCTCTTTTACACCTGCTTCAACGAGTGACTCGATAATGTCGTCAGTTATATGGAATTTTTTATTGAATTGACCAAAATCCGGGTACTGCCTGGCCAGTTTGTCCCTGTTAATATCTACAAAATCAAGGATAAAATTGTTGACAACGCTGCTTCGTTGCAACTGGTTGTAATACCTGTACATTGAGGAAGTATCCATGCTGACAAAGATATCAGGCATTACACCGCCACCACCATATACGGTTCTGCCGTTAATCAGGGTTTTGAATTTTAACGAATCAGGAAAAGAAATGCTTTCGGCGCTGAACATTTCCCCCTTTTCGAGTCTGCGTTGGTAGTCGTTTCTGTAATCAGATAAACCATTCTCATATGGTTTTTGAATACCTCTTCCTGAAGGTGTGAAGTAGTTTGCAGTAGTAAGCCTGACCATTGAGCCGTCGGTAAGGTAGAAAGGCTGCTGGACAAGTCCTTTCCCAAATGAACGTCTTCCGATGATTATACCCCTGTCCCAGTCCTGAATGGCGCCTGCCACGATTTCACTGGCAGAAGCTGAACCTTCATTTACCAGTATGATAAGTTTCCCTTCTTCGAAAGCGCCCTGGGAGGTGGCTTTGTAATCCCTCTTGGGGTTGTTTATACCTTCTGTATATACAACCAGGTTATTTCCCGGCAGAAACTCATCCGCCAAATCAATGGCTGCCTTTAAATATCCGCCGCCATTATTTCTGAGGTCCAAAATCAGATTTTTGATACCGCTCTTTTTCAGTTCAACCATTGCCGTTTGGAATTCTTCGACGGTGGTGGCTGCAAAACGGTTCAGTTTTATATATCCGGTTTCGTCATCAATCATATAGGATGCATCGAGGCTGTAGATCGGAATCTTGTCCCTGATAATTGTGAAGTCGAGCAATTGACTGCTGCTGCGGCGTTGTACCTTCAAATCGACCTGTGTTCCCTTCACTCCACGTAATTTCTTCATTACATCGTCGTTTTTAAGGCCAATTCCGGCAACGTTTTCTCCATCAATGCCAAGAATCCGGTCTCCCGCAGCAAGTCCCACCTTTTCGGAAGGGCCACCGGGTACTGTTGACAATACTAAAAGTGTGTCTTTCAGAATATTGAATGTGATCCCAATTCCTTCGAAGTTGGCTTGAAGGGGTTCATTCATTTTCTCCACTTCATCTTTTGAAATGTAAACGGAGTGTGGATCCAACTCCTGCAGCATCGATACAATTGCCTTTTCTGTCAGGTCTGTAATGTTGGCTGAATCCACATAATAGGATTCAACAAGGCGAAGAAGTCTGCCAAATTTCTGACTGTTTTCCTGAACATCCTGGGCGGTTAAAGCGGGGGTTACTGCCAGCATTACGATGGCCAGTATGATTCCTTTTATTATTGCTGTCATATTATTATACTATTAAATGTGTTGTACATCAGAATTTTATATCAAAAACCGAATGGTTTGCAGGATCAACTGCAAAGCCCGTACCAAAGTTAATAACTTTTATCCGTGAAAGGATCAAATTATACAACACTTTAATATTCAATAATGTTTTATGCGTTTTTAATTATTCCCATTCTATGGTGGCAGGCGGTTTTGAGCTGATGTCGTAAACTACCCGGTTAATACCTTTAACCTTATTGATAATTTCGTTGCTCATTTTGGCAAGAAAATCGTAGGGCAGATGCACCCAGTCGGCGGTCATACCATCGGTTGATGTAACTGCCCTCAAAACTAATGCGTTTTCGTAGGTTCTTTCATCGCCCATTACACCTACCGATTGAACAGGCAGGAGAATGGTGGCAGCCTGCCATACCTGATCGTACAATCCCCAGTCTTTTAAGCCATTCATAAAAATGGCATCAGCTTCCTGAAGGATGGCAACTTTTTGCGGGGTAACATCACCAAGTATGCGGATACCCATCCCCGGCCCGGGAAATGGATGACGACCCAGTAACTCTTGCTTTAGCCCCAGTGTTTTACCAACACGCCGTACTTCATCCTTAAATAGTAAGCGCAGTGGTTCAACTACCTTAAGTTTCATTTTCTCCGGAAGCCCGCCCACATTGTGGTGTGATTTGATGGTTGCCGACGGGCCGTTTACCGAGACGGACTCTATGACGTCCGGATAAATTGTCCCCTGTGCCAACCATTTTACCTCTTCGATTTTGTGCGCTTCTTCATCAAAAACTTGAATAAAATTTCGTCCAATTATTTTCCGCTTTTGTTCAGGGTCAGTAATTCCCTTCAGGTCTTCAAAGAATTTATTTCGCGCATCTACACCAATAACATTTAATCCCATATCCTCATAGGAGTGCAGCACGGAATCAAACTCATTTTTCCGGAGCAGACCATGATCAACAAAGATGCAGATGAGTTTTTCTCCGATGGCCTTATTAAGCAGCATGGCAGTAACCGATGAATCGACACCTCCCGACAAGCCCAGAACAACCTTGTCGTTGCCTATCTGGGTGCGCAGGGCGTGTACCGTTGATTCTACAAATGAATCGGGCGTCCATTCCTGCTGGCATCCACAAATATCCACCGTGAAATTATGAAGAAGTTGCATCCCTTCTGTTGTATGGTATACCTCGGGGTGAAACTGTATGGCCCATGTATCTTCGTTGTCAACCTTGTATCCTGCAAGCTCTACATCTTCGGTAGATGCAGTAACCTTGCAATTTGAAGGGAGGCTGATAATTGTGTCCCCGTGGGACATCCATACCTGGGAGTGTTTTCGGATATCTTTAAACAGAACACTATCATGATCAATAAAGCCGAGGTTAGCCCTGCCATATTCTCGCGACCCCGACGGGGCAACCTCGCCTCCGTAAAAATGCGCAAGGTATTGGGCACCGTAGCATATTCCCAATACCGGAATCTTCCCTTTGATCCGGGAGAGGTCCGGGTGTGGGGCATTGGCATCTCTTACCGAAAAAGGACTTCCCGACAGGATTACTCCTTTTACCGATGAATCGATTTCGGGAAAATGATTAAAAGGATGTATTTCGCAATAAACATTCAGCTCACGGATACGCCGGCCAATTAATTGGGTGTATTGTGAGCCAAAATCAATAATTAATATCTTTTCCAGCATGTGACTTTTTATTTGTGGTGCCAAATATACCTCAAGTGTAATGAAATTCAAAAGAGAAAATGTTTCATTCACCGTAACATTAAGGTAAATTTCTTTTCAACCCGACCTGAATTTGTAAAGGCTTGCTCAGATTTATTAATTTTGGCACGCAATTGGGTAATTATCTGTAAAATTGTTAAAATGAGAAATATATTTCGGTTTATAGCCATCCTGATATTTATAAATATTTTCTTTCCTGTTTATGCCCAGGAAGATACCGCGCCCCGGCAGGTGGTTATTGATGGTAAAACATTTATCATGCACACAGTTAAGGGTGGCGAAACTTTATACTCTATAGGAAAGCATTATGGTGTTGAAGCTGTGTTGATTCTGAATAATAATCCCCAACTCTTATTTGGTTTAAAAGCCGGGGATATTCTGAAAATTCCAGTCACCACACAAGATCAAATTTCCGCTCTTGATGATCCCGGGCGCATGCCTGACCGCTTACTAGACCATGAGGTTAAGAGGAGAGAGACACTATATTCTGTTTCCCGCAAATATGGGGTTACCATCGACGATATACTCAATTTTAATCCAGGTCTGGGGCAACTCAGGCGGGGCGACAACATCAGAATTCCGCAGTGGGATAAAAAGTCTGTAGATTTTGATCCTGCTGTTGTTGCTGAAACAGGGAAACAGGAATTTTACCTGCATGAGGTGGTCGCCGGTGAGACCTTTTTTGCAATATCCAGAAAGTATGGAATACCTGTGCAGCAGTTACAAGAGGCTAATCCGGAGGTGCCGGTATTGAAACCCGGAATAAAGTTGAAAATTCCAGGACAATTACTTGTCATGGAAAAAGTAACTCCTGCGGTCAGACCTGCCCAGGAAGAATTCAGGGAGCATGTCATTGTGTCTGGTGAAACACTCTTTTCACTGACGCGCAAGTACAATGTTACGGCCGAAAGGTTAGTGGAGCTGAATCCCGCACTGGATGGATCCTTCAGAACGGGCACTGTAGTCAGGATTCCAATAGCTCCTGAAATAGTTGAAGATGAAGGATTTGTAAATTATTTAGTTCAAAAGGGAGAAACCCTGTTTCGCATAGCTCGGTTCTACAGGGTTACTACAGACGAACTCATCACATGGAATCCATTTTTGGAGTATAGAAATATAATTCCGGGCGATACGCTAAAACTTATTCCCGGATTGATAGCAGAACAACCTGTTACAGGCGAGGAAGATCTTTTCAGGGTAGCTCATTCGGAATGTGATCAATTGAAATACAATAGATTAGAAGGTCAAGCCGTGAATGTAGTAATGCTCTTGCCTCTGTTGGCTGATAATAATAATGCATTGAACACAGACGAGATGCTGGACTTTAACTCAGGAATAACGGAAAATAGTTTCTCTCCTGACTCGGTACAGATAGTAAGAAGCGACAGAGATCCGCAAATTAAGTTTCAGGGCAATTCCGAGAATTTTATCCATTTTTATGAAGGTGCCCTGCTCGCAGTTGATTCACTGCGTGAAAGAGGTGTAAATGTCCGGTTAACTGTCTTTGATACAGAGCAAAAGGATACGCGTATTCGTCATCTGATTGCCACAGACAGGCTTAAGAATGCCGATCTTATTATTGGCCCGGTATATCCCAATGAGCAAAAAGAAGTGGCGGAATACGCCATGCGAAACGAAATACCTATGGTTTCACCACTTTCAGCCACCGATGATTTTTCACGGGTTAATCCCTGGTTTTTTCAGGTCAACCCTCACCGCGACATTATCAACGAAATTACTGCAGACTATGTGGCTACGAAATATGCTAAAAGTAATTTTGTTGTTCTGCGGACCGGGAATTCAGCTCAGGATAACGACCTGGCAAGGCTGGTGAGGGAGAAAATTACTCAAAATAGTAACGGGGCAGGTCAATTCCGTAACTGTGATTTCCAAAAAGACGGTTTGGCCGGACTTCGCAGATTATTGGAACCGGCACAGAAAAATATAATCATTCTCACATCGATCAACGAGGCAGAAGTTAGTATCGGGATGTCCAATATTCATACTTTAGCACCCTCGTTTGATATAACTGTCATCGGCAGTAACAGGTTTACCCAGTTTGAAAGTATCAACCAGGAGTATTTTCATGACGGACAATTGGAGTTTCTTGCTCCCTACTGGCCTGACTATAAAAAGGAAGTTACCAGGTCATTTGTAAGCAAGTTCCGGAATTACTTTAAAACAGAGCCTAACCAGTATAGTATGCAGGGCTATGATGTAACCTATTTTTTTACAGAGGCTATAAGCGCATTTGGACGGGACTTTCGTAATTGTGTGCATACTGTAATCCCCGAGCTGGTTCAGGGAAATTTCCGCTTTGAGAAACTTCCGTCGGGGGGGTATGTCAACAAGGGTTTAAGCGTGGTTTCTTATACCAAAGACTTTAGGGTGGTAACTTCTAATAGCTCCGTTTCCAGATAAGCATAAAAAAAGAGGCTGGCCTGAAAAGGTTAATACAGCCTCCCTTCAAATTTGGTTTCAGGTTATGGATGAATTCAATTAATAGAGTTGAACAAAAATCAGATGTTGATCCTTTTCTTTTTGTTTCAAATCCCCATTTCACTGAAGGATTTTTTTATACGCTCTATTGCGTCTCTTAACTGTTCCTCATTAATGACCAATGGGGGAGTGAACCTGATAATGTGATGATGTGTTGGTTTGGCAATTATTCCGTTTTCCTTCATCTGTAAACAAACTTCCCATGCAGATTTTGGCGCTCCTGGTTTTATCGCTACTGCATTCAGCAGGCCTTTTCCCCTCACTGCATCTATCATTTCTGATTTTATTGAGCCCATTTCGTTTCTGAATATTTCGCCCATCTTTTCTGCATTTTCAGCCAGTTTTTCATCCCTGATAACGTTGAGAGCTGCCATGGCTACTGCCGCTGCAATAGGATTTCCTCCGTATGTACTGCCGTGTTCTCCCGGCTTTATGGTAAGCATAACTTCATCGTCTGCCAATACGCAAGATACAGGAAACATACCTCCGGAAAGGGCTTTTCCAAGTATTAGTATATCAGGCCTCACTCCTTCATGGTCGCAGGCAAGCATCTTTCCTGTACGTGCCAGCCCTGTCTGAACTTCATCGGCGATGAACAAAACGTTGTGTTTTCTGCAAAGCCTGGCAGCTTTGGCAAGATATCCGTCTTCCGGTACATATACACCAGCTTCGGCCTGTATCGGTTCAACCAGGAATCCTGCTACATTCCGGTCCTTAAGGGCAAGTTCCAGCGCCTCGACATCATTATATGGAATGCTTACAAAACCAGGGGTATAGGGTCCGTAATCGTTGTACGAGTCAGGATCTGAGGACATTGATATAATAGTTATCGTACGGCCATGGAAATTTCCGTTACAAACAACTATTTTAGCCTCATTTCGTGGAATACCTTTGATTTTATAGGCCCATTTGCGGCATAATTTGAGTGCCGTTTCGTCCGCTTCTGCCCCTGAGTTCATAGGTAACATCCGATCATAACCAAACAATTTGGTCATGTATTCCTCCCATTCACCCAAAACATTGTTGTAAAATGCGCGCGAAGTAAGTGCCAGCTTAGCGGCCTGGTCAGAAAGGGCTTTTACAATTTTTGGATGGCAATGGCCCTGGTTTACGGCTGAATAGGCAGCAAGGAAATCGAAATATTTTTGGCCTTCAACATCCCAGACATGTACTCCTTCGCCCCTTTCGAGTACTACGGGCAAAGGGTGGTAGTTGTGTGCCCCATACTTTTCTTCCCGCTCAATATAGGCGCGGGTACTCATTTTTGTCATACGGAGTAATTTTTATAATTCAAGTACAGAATTACGATTTTTCGTCCTATTCACAAAATTTAATGGCCTGTTTCTTAATACATTTCAATATGACTTTTGTCATTTTTGCTATTTCCAGAATCGGGCAATCGCTGCTTCGGCAGCGATAAACAGCAGCGCCAGGAGGATGAACCATTTCCAGATTCTTTTACCACTGGTGATTTCATCGAATGCTTCAGAAAAACGGCCTTCCTGGTTTTGCACCACGGTAATAAATTTCAGGTTGAATTTTTGCACCTCTTCCCGGAGCTGGCTAAAAGTATTAAAGCGAAAGTCTGACTCGCGCCGGTCGTAATTCATAGAAATAGCTGCAGCCATTTCCTCTCCATCCAAAACACGGTAATGGCCTGCTTTATCAAACATTGAAGAAAGTTGCATTCTCAATCTGTTTTCTTCGGATGTTGTGATCTGGGGAATAAATGACTGCTGGTTTTCGGGCATAAGCACTGACCAGGAAGTTATATCCCTGCCTGCGACATTGGGCAGCGTGGCATGTGCGTCGATTCCTATTGTGTAGGCCAGCATTTGTTGAGGCAGGCTGTTTATTACCAGGCTGTAAAGTGTTGGTACAAAAAGTATATGCCTGGCGAAGGTTTCATTCAGATAGGAGAGTGGAAATCCAAAAACAGCCAGGTTTCCATTGCCTGTTGTTTGAATGGATAGTGCCTTTGATCCGTTTCTGAACCAAAGGAGCGGGGTTTCTGCAATTCTGACTGCAGGGCTAAAAATAAAATTGCCATTAATCTCAGGGAAATCAATTTCGGTGGTTCTCTCCCTGAAAACCCTGGCATATACCGGGTGCTGCCATTCAATACCTCCCAGCCGTTGCCGCGTTGTATCGAAACGCTCTATCCTGTTGGCACTTAGCCTTGACAGGAATTCGTTGTAGTTTTGAATGTTGCCTTCCGGTTCAGGAAAGAACAGGATGGTAGTGCCGTTCTCAGCCAGTCTGGCAAGTTCACTTACCAGACCACTGCTGATATCAAAAACATTGAATATAAAAATAGCATTAAACTCAGCCAGGCGGCTAATGGTAAGATTTTCAACAGCCATTTCTTCAAAATTCACATAGTCGTCGCCCGTAAACAATGCCCTGAGCCAGCGAAGGCCATTCCTGCCGGGGTAAGCTGAGCTATAAATGGCGAGGGCCTTCAACTCTGGCTGTACATTGTAATTCAGATAATAGATGTTATCATGGGTGACAGGGTAATCCGAGATTTCGGCATGCCCCAGCTGCAATCCGGTTGAAAGATTCATGTAACGCATCTCTACCACCTTCTCTCCTCGGGGCCCGATGTCAAAATTCCCCAGAGACTTTAAGGTATCATTGAGGTAGAATTTTACCGGAAGATTCATATAAGCCTCATCCGACTGGTTAATTATCCTTACATTCAGCTGTTCCTCCTGTCCCAGTTTATGGGCAGGAGTTTCCATCCAACAGGAATCTATATACAGGTTGGCCGTCAGGTCGGGACTCAGAGGTAAAAAGTAGCTGTAAAATAAACTGTCCGGAACAAAATTCTGCAGATCGGTTATACGGTTTTGAAAATCACTCAGATAATATGTGGTCGTTCCTCTATTGGGAGTGGGGTAGGTATATCCTGATTTTATCCGGTTGTTGATGAGAGACAACGGAACTGTTTTCGAAGAAAGCTTTACATCAGTAATTTGCTGGATGAACTGTTCCTTGTTGAATAAATGCTGGTGCCGGGGGTGCAAATCGTTGGAAACCAGTCTGAAACTCGTTCCAACAGGATATGTCTCAGCAATTTCGAATGCTTTAATCCTTGCCTGCTCAAGCAATTGTCCCCTGGTTGAAATGGCATTCATACTATAAGAGTTGTCGATGTAAATCGTAACTATCTGATTATCATTTACTGCTTGATGGTTGTCGGCGGGAATAAAAGGTTGGGCAAATGCAAAAACCAGAAAGGTGATGGTCAATATCCGGGCCAGCAGCATCAGTAAATGTTTGAGCCGGGTTTTCTTTTTAGATTCTTTCTTAATGCTTTTCAGGTAGTTGACGTTACTGAAATAGACTGTAGTGAAACGCCTGAAGCTGAACAGGTGAATCAGAATAGGTATAATGATGGTGAATAATGCCAGTAAAAATGCCGGATAGAGAAATTTCATATCAATAACTTATTCGGCAAAAATAGCAATTTCTTTTTCACCGTTCGATTTTTGATATCCCCTGAACATCCCTGAGGTATTAAAAGGCATGGTGATATTTCCTTTTGCATCGATTGCGATGAAACCTCCGGTTCCACCCATTTGGGTTAATTTGTTTAGTACTTTGTTGCCGGCCTCCTTCAGTTCCATGTTCCGGTATTCCATCATCGCGGCCACATCACGGGCAATGGTAAGGCGAATAAAATACTCACCATGGCCTGTGCAGGATACCGCACAGGTTGAATTATCTGCCCAGGTGCCGGCTCCAATAACAGGTGAATCACCAATACGGCCATATTTTTTATTCATCATGCCACCAGTGGAAGTGCCGGCACATAAGTTTCCCTGCTGGTCGAGGGCAACACAGCCCACAGTGCCGTGATTGTCGGAATGGTTCCGCTGGCGCTCTTTTTTCCTAAGCTGCTGCAAAGATTCGTATCGCTCTTTAGTGAAAAAGTAGCGGTTTTTTACCATCTCCATATCCTGATCTTTTGCAAAAGCAGAGGCCCCTTTTCCTGACAACATAACGTGCTCCGATTTTTCCATCACCTGCCGGGCCGCTTTAATGGGATTCCGGATGTCGGTAACACCGGCAATTGCCCCGGCATTAAGGGTCTGACCTTCCATAATGGAAGCGTCAAGCTCGATGGTGCCTTTTTGAGTGAAAACTGCCCCTTTTCCGGCATTGAAGAGCGGACAATCTTCCAGATAACTCAACACATGAACAACGGCATCTGTTGAACTGCCTCCTGCCCTTAGTATGGAATCACCGGTCATCAGTGCCCTGTCGAGGTGAAAAATGTATTCCTGCTGCCGTTCAGGACTCATCCGCTCGCGCGACATTACGCCTGCACCACCATGAATAGCCAGGGCATAAGGATTTTGGGCTGATGCCATGTTGAAAAGCATCAGACAAAAAAGAGTTTTCAACGTCCTGTAAATCATAGCAATCCTCTGTTTTTCAATAAGGGTTCAATTATTGGTTGTTTACCGCGGAAATTGAGATAAAGTTTCATCGGATCGTCGGTGCCTCCACGCTCTAAAACATTGGTGCGGAAAGCTTTGGCAACTTCGGCATTGAAAATATCACCGGTTTCCTTAAATGCCTCAAAGGCGTCGGCATCCAGCACTTCGGCCCACAGATAGCTATAGTATCCGCTTGAATATCCTCCCGGAAAAATATGGGCGAAGTAGGTTGACTTGTAGCGGGGTATGATTTCATCGATGAGGCCGGCTTTGTCCATCGAAATTTGTTCAAAGGCATCCACTTCAATCCTGGTTTCATTAACGAGCGTGTGGTAATCCATATCAAGTATGGCTGCAGCCACAAATTCCGTGGTTACAAACCCCTGATTGAACTTACCGGAATTTTTCATTTTGTCGATCAGATGCTGAGGTATCACTTCTCCGGTTTCATAATGGCGGGCATACATTTTCAATACCGTTGGTTCTGCCGCCCAGTGTTCCATGACCTGAGAGGGCAATTCAACGAAATCGCGGGCTACATTGGTGCCTGCCAGTGACTTGTAGGTGCATTTCGACAATAATCCATGCAGACCGTGGCCAAACTCATGGTAAAGGGTTTCTACCTCCTCATAGCTTAACAGGGCGGGTTTTCCGCCGGTTGGTTTCGAGAAATTGCAGGTAAGGGAAACCACTGGGCGTATGTCCTTACCATTTTTGTAATGCTGTTCCCGGTAGTTGGTCATCCAGGCTCCTCCACTTTTCG
>CAYMXK010000088.1:11593-13849 GCA_964393915.1 uncultured Prolixibacteraceae bacterium | reverse complement strand
ATATTTCAAAACTGTCCAATGGACTTTATATCATCGAATTATCAGATGAACAAAACGCCCTTGCCCGAACCAGGTTTATCAAAAGAGATTAAAAATTAAAAAAAAGGAAAACAAATAGGCCTGACAGTAGAGACGTTGCATGCAACGTCTCTACTGCCGGCTATTATTCCTGAACAAACACCTTATGAGGATGAAGATCGGGAACCTTCTCCTTGTTTTAATAGTTTACAGTAATACACAGGTTGGCACCAATGTTGTTTGCTTAACCATAAATTTGTTTTACTTAATATTGAGAGTCATGAAAACAATTAATTACATTATTCTGGTAGTCGCGCTGGCTTTTTTCACGTCGTGCAAGGGTGATCCCGGACTGGATGGACTGGATGGACTGGATGGTGATTCGCTCATAGGTACAGTATTCGAAATTGAGGGTGACTTTACCACGGCAAATGATTACCGGCTCAATTTTACCTTTCCTCAAAGCATAGAAGTTTTCGAAAGTGACGTTGTGCTTGTCTACATTCTTTGGGAACAGGACAATTCGAACAAGGATGTATGGAGGCTTCTTCCCCAAACCATTGTACTTGATGAAGGAATACTTCAGTACAACTACGATTTCACCTATGTGGATGTTCAGATTTTTTTGGGAGGCAGCATTAACCTTCAAACCCTTTTACCATCCGAGGCGCTTGACCAGATCTTCCGGATTGTGGTGGTTCCGGCCAGTTTTGCAAAAAACAATCCTCTGGAGGCAGGTGATTATAACCGTTTAATCAATTCACTGGGCATTAGTTCCAACAAAATTGAGAAGATTGACTTGGGTGAATAGCATGTTAAGGCAGGCACTTCAGCCACGTTTCAAATGAATAATCCTGACACTCCTGAAGTGTTTCAAAGATGGTTCTGATTTTGAAAGTACTGGAATAGAGTTGGGGGGAACATGATCAGAAACATCTGATGGCTTATGACGGGCATGCCTGAGTTTTCCCTTCAGTGGCTTTGCTACTTCTCTGCGCATCAGATTCTGTGACACAGCCTTTTCATGCGGGCGTTCAATCTCCGTAGCCGCCTCATCAAGAAAAGGGTTCTCCTTTACCACAGGGATAATTTGTTTGATGAGTTTTTGTATGTCGCGCAGGTATGCCTTTTCTTCTGCATCGCAGAATGAAACAGCAAGTCCTCCGGCACCAGCCCTGCCGGTACGGCCAATCCTATGAACATAGGTTTCCGGAATGTTGGGCAGGTCGTAATTGACAACAAGTTGAAGGTCGTCAATATCGATTCCCCTTGCTGCGATGTCGGTTGCCACCAGGACTTTAGTGTGCCCGCTTTTAATGTTTTCAAGAGCCAGCTGCCGCGCCCCCTGTGATTTATTGCCATGGATAGCATTTGAGCTGATACCAGCGTTTTTCAGGAAACGCACCACCTTGTCGGCGCCATGTTTAGTTCTTGAAAACACCAGCACGGAGGCAGATGGGTTCTGCTTAAGCAGATGGATCAGCAACCTGGGTTTATCCTGCTTATTTACGAAATATATAGATTGCTGCACTTTCTCCGCGGTGGTAAGCTCCGGTGTAACGCTCACCTTCTCAGGATTGCCGAGAATTTTGCGGGAAAGCTCAATAATATCGGGAGGCATGGTTGCCGAAAAAAACAGCGACTGCCGTTTGGCAGGAAGTTTGGCAATGATTTTCCGTATGTCGTGGATGAATCCCATGTCGAGCATCCGGTCAGCCTCATCCAGAACCGAGTATCCGATGTCGTTAAGTGAGATGTAACCCTGGTTCATCAGATCAAGCAATCTCCCTGGGGTGGCAATGAGCACATCGACCCCCAGCTGAAGGGCATTTGTCTGGTTTCCCTGTTTAACTCCGCCAAAAATAACGGTATTCTTAATTCCGGTATATTTCCCGTATGCCGTAAAGCTTTCGCCAATCTGTATGGCGAGCTCCCTCGTCGGGGTAACAACAAGTGCCCTGATCTTCCTTTGTTTGCCATTGCGTTGCCTTTCGAGCCAGAGATGCTGAAGTATGGGAATGGCAAATGCAGCCGTTTTACCTGTACCGGTCTGAGCACAGCCGAGTAGGTCTTTTCCACGGAGGAGAATGGGTATGGCTTGTTCCTGGATGGGTGTTGGGGTTTCGTAGCCCTCCGCCGATAAGGCTTCAAGGATGGGCTCAATAATTCCTAATTTTCTAAATGTCATGTAATATATAAAAGACCGCAAAGGTAAGGGATTTATTGTGATTCACAAAA
>CAYMXK010000088.1:0-11493 GCA_964393915.1 uncultured Prolixibacteraceae bacterium | reverse complement strand
GTCATGTAATATATAAAAGACCGCAAAGGTAAGGGATTTATTGTGATTCACAAAAACCGCTGTTGGCCGGCTGATCAGACCTTTTCCCGACGCCACTTCTTTACCCTCGTTCCTAAAGGACGGAACTTGGCGACAGATTGGCGCGTAATCCTCAGAGGGAGCCTCACAACAACCATTTGGGTAAAAGAATTGTTATATTTGAATATCATTAATGCCTCAGCGAGGCATCAATCTGAATTTAAACAAATAAATCGACGAATGGGAACATTGGAACTGGTCAGGAATAAATTGGGTAAACCTTATGATGATCTGGAGTTTCTGCTGAATTGCCTGAAAGAAGTGATTATAGAATCTGACGACAGCGAGCTGGCAGGAGAAATTCCCTGGATGGCAAATTCGTCCTCCTTTCGGGGAAACCATTTTACCGAAAAACACCTGCGACTGTGGTCCATCTGTTTTCAGTTGCTCAATATTGTTGAAGTTAACGGCGCTATGCAAAACCGTCGTAAAAAGGAAGACAACAAATCACTTGCAGACATCAATGGTTTGTGGTCATACAACCTGCATTTGCTTAATGCAAAAGGAGTGACCCCTGAAGAGATTGCAGAAAACTTACCGAAGATCCATGTGGAGCCCGTCTTAACTGCCCATCCCACTGAAGCAAAGCGAACGGTAATGCTTGAGCATCTCCGCAGCCTTTACCTGCTGATTGTGAAAAGGGAGAACAAGATGTACACCAGGACAGAACAGTTGGAGTTGCGAAAGGAAATTAAGATCGCACTGCACCGCATTTGGCGGATTTCAGATGTGTACATAGAAAAACCCGACGTTGATTCAGAACTTGACAACATCATTCATTATCTGTCAAAAGTCTTTCCCGAAGTTATCCTGATCCACGACCGGCGTTTTGCCCAGGCTTGGGAAGATATCGGATATGATCCTCTTTTAATAAGGCACGCAGAAAACTACCCAAAAATAACTTTTGGCAACTGGGTTGGCGGCGACAGGGATGGTCATCCACTCGTAACTGCCGAAGTTACGCAGAAAACGCTTATGAAGCTCCGGTTTAAGGCATTTCAAACCATTAAAAAAGCATTAGCCACCCTTCAGGGAAACCTGAGTTTTAATGCAGACCCGGATCAGTTGTCATGGCCATTTAAATCCAGGTATGAGAATTTATATCAGGAAATAAAGGAAAATGATCAATCCTTTAAGCTGTTAAACTCGCATGAGGCATTTAACCAGTACATTGGATTAATGCTGCTAAAACTTCCCGTACCCCTTGAGGGACAGTTTCAGGAGATCAGGGAAGAAGTAATCAGTTACAGGTTTCCGTCTGAGCTTGTGGCAGATTTACATATCCTTCAGAATGCACTGGTTGATTTTCGGGCTTCGGAAATTGCTTTTTCTGATGTGAACGAGGCAATCCGGATTGTTGATACATTCGGATTTCATCTGGCCAGGCTCGACATCAGGCAAAACAGTCAATATCATGACCTTGCCCTCTCACAGCTTATGCAGGCAGCTCACCTGAACGGAGAGGAGTTTATAACTTTCGGTCTGGAACAGCGACTCGGATTTATAAATAAAGAACTTCAATCGAATCGCCCGTTTACTCATCCCAGCGTCAGCCTGGGGTATGAGGCAAAAGCCACCATCGACACCTACAGGGTTATCAGGGAATATATCAGTCAATACGGCAGCGAAGCCCAGGGTTCAATCATTGTAAGCATGACCCGGAACATCTCCGACCTGATGGTGGTGTACCTGCTCGAACGGGAGGCCGGACTGATGGTCGACACGCCCGAAGGGCTGGCATCCCGGTTACCGGTGGTTCCGCTTTTTGAGACCATTGATGACTTAAAACACAGCCATGAGGTACTGGATGAATTTCTTTCCCACCCGGTTACCCAAAACAGTCTGAAACTGCATAAACAACAGAACCCGTCGGGGACGATGCTGCAGCAGGTCATGATCGGTTACAGTGACAGCAACAAGGATGGTGGCATTCTGGCCAGCCAGTGGTTTCTGTATGAGGCCCAGACCAGAATGATCAACATCGGTGAAAAGCATAAAGTAAAGATCTGTTTTTTCCATGGCAAGGGAGGTTCCATAAGCCGGGGCGCAGGTCCCACGCACTGGTTCCTCAGGGCCCTGCCCCAGGGTTCCTTAAAAAGCCATATCCGTCTAACAGAGCAGGGTGAAACCATTGAGCGGAAGTACGCAAATATAGGAAATGCTGTTTATAACCTTGAACTGTTGACGTCGGGCACTCTGACGGCTTCCATGCTCCATTCCAATACCCGCAACATGGAACACCCTTTGTCGGATGAGCTCCATTATCTTGCCGATAAGAGTATGGTTATCTACAAAGAACTCACACAAAATCCCGGATTTATACATTTTTATGAAAAAACCACCCCCATTGATGCAATTGAGCAGAGCAAAATTGGCAGTCGCCCCTCACGCCGTACAGGCAGGCGGACGCTTGCCGACCTGCGGGCAATTCCGTGGGTTTTCAGCTGGAGCCAGTGCCGCTTTAATATTACAAGCTGGTATGGGGTAGGAACAACGCTTGAGGATATGCAGACAAACGATCCCGGGAAATTTGACCGCTTTAAACAGGCAGCTCAATCAGATCCGTTTATCAGATATGTCCTTACAAATATTGATTCAAGCCTTGCCTCATCAGATGAACTTATATTCAGGAAATACGCAGCACTCGCCACAGAGGTTAAACAAAACAGCGAATTCCTGTCACTGATGCTCAGTGAACTCTCCCGGACACGGAAGATGATCGACATTCTGTTAGATGTGCCCCTGGCGGAGAGGAGGGAAAACCATTTCTACTCTACCCTGCTTCGGGCCGAGGCAATGGAACCCTTGCATGATTATCAGGTTTACCTGCTTGATAAGTGGAGAAAATCATCAGAGAATGGCTATTCAGCGGAAACCGACCAGTTGTTGGTGGAGTTGCTGGGCAGTATCAACGCAATAGCCGGGGCTATCGGATTTACGGGTTAATACGGATTAATTATAAAAACAGACAAGATGGAAATAGAACAGATCTTCAGAAACAACCAGTTGTGGATTGATGGAAAACTTAAAACAGACAGTGAATTCTTCAACAACTTAGTGATGGGACAAAATCCCAAATATTTGTATATAGGATGTTCCGACAGCCGGGTTACCGCGGAAGAGCTGATGGGCGCCAAACCCGGAGAGGTGTTTGTGTTAAGAAACATTGCCAATATGGTCAGCAATACAGACCTGAGTGCCATGTCGGTAATCAACTATGCGGTCAGCCATCTTAAGGTAAAACATATTGTTGTATGCGGCCACTATTATTGTGGAGGAGTAAAGGCAGCCATGCAATCGGCCGATCTTGGCATTCTCAATCCGTGGCTGAGGAGTATCCGTGATGTATATCGTCTGCATAAAGCTGAACTGGATACCTACCAGGATGAAAACGAGAGGTATAAAAGGTTAATTGAATTAAATGTCCAGGAACAGTGTGTCAACGTCATAAAAACTGCGGATGTACAAAAGGCCTATAATGAAAGAAGGCTGACTGTTCACGGCTGGGTATTCGACATTGAAACAGGAAAACTCAAAGACCTGAAAATTGATTTTGACGCGATACTGGCTGAAATAATGGAAATTTACCGACTGATATAACCAGGATTAATGTATTTTAGACGGATCATTGTCCAATCCGATAAAACTATTAGCGATGACAAAACAGTTGCCTTCATTTTTCGGCTTAGTACTTCTCATTAATCTCCTTTTTTCATTTAACTGCGCTGCCGTCGAATTAATCCGGCTTAACACCATCGTTGAGATGAATATTGGTGAATCCCAAAAAATCAGGTTAAACAATGGCGATATCATCAACGTTTCCCTGCTGGATGTCATTATTGAAAGAGACAGTCTCCGCGGGGCGGTCAGGGATGCGAGGGTAAAACTCACTGTCGACGGAGAGGAGATCACTATTGGCTCGGGAAATTATCATTTGCCGGTCACCACAGGGAAGGTTAAAATCGATTGTCCTGTGATAAAGGAATACACTGTTTCAAATTATTACAGGCATGATGGTGCACTTCCCAAAGATGCCAGGCTAAGGCTTTGGCCAAAAGACTCTCCCTTTATACAACCCGGGACTTTCGGGTTTCCTCTCAGTCAGAGGTGGTTTGCGGGAAGGATGCAGTCGCAGAATGAGCTTGCCGGCTTGGGATGGGCGGAGGACCTGAAAAGCACCAATGCAGGGTACCACGCTCCCCATGATTTTGGAGGAGCCGAAGGTATGGATGAAATCTTTGCAGCTACAGACGGGCTTGTTGTTTCATCAAACAAGGAAGTTCTCGAAGGCTACGAAGACCTTCCCGGTGATGTACGGCCCGATGTTATCTGGATAGTGGATGGCCGGGGCTGGTATTACCGCTACAGCCATCTCAACAGCATTGAACCTGAAATAGCCCCCGGCGCAACCGTTTCCATCGGCCAAAAGCTTGGATATATGGGAAAACAGGGAGGCAGCGGAGGATGGGTGCATCTGCACTTTGGCGTACATCATAAAAATCCGGGAACATCCAAATGGGAAGTGGAAGACGCATGGCCCTATCTCTGGGAAGCCTATGTACAACGGCATAAACCGGGAATTGTGGCCGTTGCCCGTCCGCGGCAGCTAATATGGACCGGCCAGGAAACCACCCTTGACGGAACAAAATCAAGGAGTCTGGAGGGAGAAATCGCTTTATACGAATGGACATTTACCGACGGGACGAAGGCAACCGGGCCTTTACAGAAAAGAAGATATGATACAGCCGGGGAGTACAGTGAGATACTGAAAGTAACCGACACCAAAGGAAATGTGGATTATGATTTCACGTATATCCAGGTCTTCGACAGGTATCATCCTGAGAATCAAGTGCCGACCATACATCCTGCATACCATCCTTCATTAGATATAAAACCAGGCGATCCGGTTACTTTTCTTGTTCGCACCTTTGGCAGCCAGACAGGTATTGAAACATGGGATTTTGGAGACGAGACCGGGAAGGTCACGGTAAACTCCGGCGAGGTGCAACGGCAGACCCAAAATCAGGGAAGTTATGCCTCAGTGGTTCATTCCTTCTCAAAGCCGGGAAATTACGTTGTCAGAGTGGAGAGGACAAATCAATTTGGATATCCTGCGATCGGTCATCTGCATGTAGTGATCACAAGATGAACCAGAGATGAACGGTGAACCCTCAATTTAGCTACAGCATTTATGCTGATAATTAAACGAATTGTATTATTTTTAACCGCCAATTTAAATGCTATATCAGATAAAATAAATACACTAAATAAGGATTATGAATACTTCGCAAAACAGGAGGGAATTTCTGAAAATTTCTGCAGCAGGTGCTCTGGGATTGATGGCACTGAGTCCTTTAGCCTGCAAAACAGGTTCTGTAACTGACAGGAAAAGTTTTGGCGTTGGCCTGCAATTGTATACCATTCGTGATGCCATGGCCGCTGATGTAAAAGGTTCATTGCAAAAAGTATCGGATCTGGGTTATAAAAACCTTGAACTTGCCAGCTATTCTGATGGCAAATTCTATGGTTATGCACCATCAGAATTTAAAAAGATGGTCAACGACATGGGAATGGATATTATCAGCAGCCACACACAGGTAGAGGCTGCAGGAATTACTGTGGACAATGCCCGTAAGATGGCCGATGACCACGCCGAACTTGGAGTTAAATATTGTGTTCAACCCTGGGTTGAAGAAGCCGATCGCAATGTGGAGTCATACAAAAAGATGGTGGGCGACTGGAACGAAGTGGGCCGGATTATGAAGGAAGCGGGCATACAGTTTGGTTACCATAACCACAATTTTGAATTTGAAAACCTTGATGGGGTTGTGCCATACTATGATATCCTTTTAAAGGAGATGGATCCCGACCTGATCACCATGGAAATTGACTTTTACTGGGTTTCAAAAGCGGGACAAGACCCACTTGAGATGTTCAGAAAATACCCTGGCCGTTTCCAGCTTTTCCATATGAAGGACATGTTTAACCGGGAAGCTCCCTATTTTGATGTGGTTAAAGACGATATCGCCCCGGTAGGCGCCGGAGTTCTTGATTTCAAAAAATACGTGGCAGCTAAAGAATTAGCTGGTATGAAATATATGTTTGTGGAAGATGACAACCAGGGCAACGGCAAACCTTTCGAAGCCCTTGAAACGAGCATCAATAACCTTACAACATCTATTTTGGTGTAAAATCCGGGATTCTTACAAACAAAGGAAAGGCTAAAGCATAAGATATTTTGCTTTAGCCTTTTTTATAGTAAAACGCACTTCAGATGCCAAAGCTGAAGGACAATGGATGAATACTTTTACTTCACTGAAATCACTGAAATTACATACATTCTTTTGCCATCTTACCGGCTATTCATCCAAAGCCACATCATCAAGCTTTAATTGCATGATGGCAGTTGCTGCAGCCGCCAGTATTAGTTTCATTGTGGAATCCAGCGTATTGTCAATCCAAACAATATTTTTATTCAGGCCTAAAACACCGCCTCCATAATACTGAAGGGCTAGCAAGGCAAGATCGTTTTCTATAAACTCATATCCAAGAGCGGGCAATATTCTTTTATCTGTTCCCAATTTATTGGAACTGGCAGGATAAATAAAAATTCTCCGGGAGCCATTGGAAAGCATCGCATCAGCCATATTCCCGGATTCACTTCCCCGCTCTGAATTCATCAACAATATCCAGCTATCAGACGTATCGCGGTTAATGTTAATTGTGGCCGTAAAATTCCGGGAATCGAGTTTCAACTCATCGTCACCAATATAAAATGATGGAAATAATTCAAACCCTTGATCTGTTTTAAGTTCCGAATTTCTGGCCGCGTTAACCTTAGCGGAATCGGATGACTGATTACACAATGTAAAAGAAAACTTTTGAGTAGTTATACTTTCTGTTTTTGTGTTGAACAGATTCGATCTGGAGGTAGTTGTTACCCATCCCGCTTTGCTCGCCACAACTGAATATTCACCAAATCTCCATTTGGGAATTTTCCCAAAACCCTGAGACCCGATTTTAACTTTCAGGGGTTCTGAACGGGAAGCCAATACTTCATCAATTAGAATGTTTTGCGCACTTACCTGAAAGGCCAATAGTGCAGCTACGCATATAAAACTTAATCTGATTGAACATGATCTCATATAGCGATGATTTAAAAATGAAAACATATCACAACTACGGTGGTTTCAGTCCGCCCTTAAACATGAACGCAAGTTACAAATATAGCTGGCGCGTCCTGCATCATCCATAACTTTATCAAAGTTACATCAGAATTTTAAATGGAAGTACAACAAATTGTGACTTATTTATTTTTTGCTGCGGGTCAGGATATCTACAAACCAGCGATTTTATACTTTTGTTCAGTTTTTTTTTAATAATTAGGATGCATTTACGCAGGTATCCAATCAGTAATGAAGCAACCTGAAACAGTTTCTGACAAAAAGCGCATACGGTGGGCAGTAACCATGGTCTATTTTTGCATGGGACTATGTTTTGCCTCATGGGCCAGCCGGATCCCTGATATCAAGACGTATTTGCATTTAAGCGATGCCATGCTGGGCACCATACTTTTTGCCCTCCCTGCAGGACAATTTCTCATGATGCCCATTTCCGGCAAGCTGGTTACCCGCTTCGGAAGCCGCCAGATGCTGCTGTACGGACTTCCGATTTACAGCATTTGCCTTACCAACATCGGTTTTGTGAGGGAAGGCTGGCAGCTGGCAGTTGCCCTCTTCTTGTTTGGATTGGCAGGCAACCTGTGCAATATTTCGATCAACACCCAGGGGGTTGCTGCCGAGCGACTTTACCAGCGCCCGATCATGGCCTCTTTTCACGGAGGGTGGAGCCTTGCCGGATTTACAGGTGCCCTCATAGGACTGCTGATGATAAATCTGAAAGTTGCACCCAACTGGCACTTTATCACAGTCATTCTGATTGTTTGGGTAATCGTCTCTAATAATTACCCCCACCTGATTCAAACGAAACCGGAAGTCCGAAAAAAGGGGCCCGGACGGCGTTTCTTCAAAAAACCAGACAGTATCCTGCTTCAGCTCGGAATTATCGGTTTTTGCAGTATGGCAAGCGAAGGAGCCATGTTCGACTGGAGCGGCGTTTATTTTAAAGATGTGGTAAAAGCCCCCTCCTCTCTTGTTATTCTGGGTTATACCTCATTCATGATTATGATGGCCATGGGAAGGTTTATGGCCGATTATCTGATTTCCAGGATTGGCCGGAAAAGACTGCTTCAGATATGCGGGGTGATGATTTCCGCAGGATTGTTTACTGCTGTCCTGTTCCCATACCTTGTGCCCGCCACTATCGCGTTTATGGTGGTAGGACTGGGCGTATCGAGCATTGTACCCACGGTGTACAGTGCGGCCGGAAAATACAGCAAGGTGCCGCCGGGCATTGCACTGGCAACTGTCTCAAGCGTAAGTTTCCTCGGCTTTTTAATGGGGCCCCCGCTTATTGGTTATATTTCCGAAATTGCAGGACTGCGTTATTCATTTGCGGCGATTGGGGTTTTCGGATTGGGAATCTCTCTGTTGGTATCCCGGATTAAAGCGCTGCAGAATGAACCCGCACCGGACCATTTTCCCAAAAAAAGTACTGCTGTTTTACTCCGCACCGGCATTCAAGAAAAACCAATTTAAGGTATTTCCCAACCCTTCTGATGGGAGGATCAGAATTGAAGGGGCCGATCAGGCTGCAGGCTATTCGGTATTCGCATCAGACGGAAGGCAGATGACTGGTGGGGCACTGGAGCCAGGCAGCAACGAGCTTAACCTGAATCTGCCTTCTGGCAGCTACATCCTGCAGATCAAATCCCAGGCCGGGACCTTCACGACCCGCCTGTTCATACGGAAATAGAGCAACAAGAAAAGAGGTGATTCGTTTCCGAACCACCTCTTTATCTTTATTTTTAAATAACAAAATATCAGCTATTGCTTACGTGCGGTCAATCAACTATGAAATCAGGCCACGTCGAAGCGGTCAAGGTTCATTACCTTGTTCCATGCCGATGCAAAGTCAAGGACAAATTTCTCCTGTGCGTCAGAACTGGCATAAACTTCAGTAATGGCGCGCAATTCAGAATTCGAACCAAAAATCAGATCGTAACGCGTTGCTGTCCATTTGATTTCGCCAGTAGCACGATCGCGCCCCACGAAGGCATCCTCCTCTTTCGATCTGGCTTCCCACTTTGTGCTCATGTCAACCAGGTTTACAAAGAAATCATTGGTCAGCGTTCCGGGATTACTGGTGAAGACACCATCCTGGCTGCCTCCGGTATTTGCATCAAGCATCCGCATCCCGGCTACCAACACCGTCATCTCAGGTGCGGTCAGCGTCAGCAATTTAGCTTTGTCCAACATAAGTTCCTCTGCCGGGCGATCGTGCCCAGGCCTGAGATAGTTGCGAAATCCGTCCGCCTTTGGTTCAAGCACGGAAAAAGAATCAGCGTCGGTTTGTTCCTGTGAGGCATCGGTGCGGCCCGGAGTGAACGGAACAGTCAGATTATATCCGCCCTTACCTGCAGCAGCCTCAACGGCAGCACAACCACCCAAAACGATCAGGTCAGCCAGGGAAACCTTCTTGCCACCCGTTTGCTGGTTATTGAATTCATTCTGCACGCCCTGTAAGGTTTCCAGAACCGTCGCCAGCTTTTCCGGTTGATTTACTTCCCAGTCCTTCTGCGGGGCAAGCCTGATACGGGCACCATTAGCTCCCCCGCGTTTGTCAGAATTGCGGAAAGTTGAGGCAGATGCCCAGGCTGTTGAGATCAGTTGTGAGATTGACAATCCTGAATCAAGGATCCTGGTTTTAAGTGCGGCGATGTCCTGGTCGTTAATCAGTTCATGATCAACTGCCGGCAGGGGATCCTGCCAGATAAGTGTTTCTGAGGGAACTTCCTTCCCAAGATAGCGGGAAACAGGTCCCATATCGCGGTGGGTTAACTTGAACCACGCCTTTGCAAAAGCATCAGCGAAGGCATCAGGATTTTCAAAGAAATGTCTTGAAATTTTCTCATATGCAGGGTCAAAACGCAAGGCAAGGTCTGTCGTCAGCATGACAGGCGCATGACGTTTGGATGGATCGTGTGCATCCGGCACAGTGCCTACACCCATTCCATGCTTCGGAATCCATTGATGTGCGCCGGCCGGGCTCTTAGTCAGCTCCCAGTCGTAGCCAAAAAGGTTCCAGAAAAAATTATTACTCCACTTTGTAGGTGTCGTGGTCCAGACACCTTCGAGCCCGCTGGTAATGGTATCGCCGCCTTTGCCGGTTCCAAAGCTGTTTTTCCAGCCCAGTCCCTGTTCCTCGATGCCGGCAGCCTCGGGTTCTACTCCAACATGCGCTGCATCACCTGCACCATGGGTTTTACCGAAGGTGTGCCCACCGGCAATAAGTGCAACCGTCTCCTCATCATTCATTGCCATCCTGGCAAAAGTTTCACGGATATCCCTGGCGGATGCAAGTGGATCAGGCACGCCGTTAGGTCCTTCGGGGTTTACGTAAATGAGGCCCATCTGAACGGCAGCAAGCGGATTTTCAAGCTCACGGTCACCTTTGTAGCGCTCATCACCAAGCCACTTGGATTCAGGCCCCCAGTATACGTCGATTTCAGGCTCCCAAATATCCTCCCGACCGCCGGCGAAACCGAATGTCTTAAAGCCCATCGACTCGAGGGCGCAGTTTCCTGCCAGAATCATCAAGTCTGCCCAGGATATTTTCCTGCCATATTTTTGTTTGATTGGCAAAAGCAGGCGGCGTGCTTTGTCAAGGTTTCCGTTATCAGGCCAGCTGTTTAACGGCGCAAAACGCTGCGCACCGGAGGAAGCGCCGCCGCGGCCGTCACCCATGCGGTATGCCCCCGCGCTATGCCATGCCATACGAATAAAGAAAGGACCATAATGGCCCCAGTCTGCAGGCCACCAATCCTGTGAATCGGTCATCAATGCATAAAGATCTTTCTTTAATGCATCAAGATCGAGGCTTCTGAACTCCTCAGCGTAATTAAAGTCCTTGCCATAAGGATTTGTCAAAGGTGAGTTCTGATGTAAAATTTTCAGGTTTAACTGTTCCGGCCACCAATCAGCATTTGAGAGGGCGCCAGCGGCAGTGTGTCTTTGTGATGCACCTGTAAAAGGGCACTTGCCTTTGCTTTCACTAATTGTGTCTGCAACACCTGGTAATGTTCCTTGATTTGAATTATTCTCCATATTTTTTAATTTGAATCTTCACAAAATAACAAATTTTTGGTCATTTGTGCCCTTTAAACTTTAATTATAAAATCTTATAGGACATAGGGAAAACTTATAACTGCCCAAAACCCTAATTCCCGTTGATCGTCGACAAAATAGACAGCAATATAATTCCCGGGTTGGGCAAAATTAACTAATATTGAAGCCG